>JAGVEK010000351.1 GCA_020058315.1 Candidatus Zixiibacteriota bacterium | reverse complement strand
GATTTGACGATCGCCACCAGCTTCTCCGGATCAAGCTCATCGACCTCGATGTCGAAAACATCAATGTCGGCGAACCGTTTGAACAGCACGCCCTTGCCTTCCATCACCGGCTTACCGGCCAGCGCCCCGATATGCCCTAGCCCCAGCACCGCAGTTCCATTGGATATCACCGCGACCAGATTGCCTTTCGCGGTGTACAGGAATGCGGCTTCCGGATCTTTTTCGATCTCGCGGCATGGCTCGGCCACGCCGGGTGTGTATGCCAGCGACAGATCAATCTGCGTCATACACGGTTTGGTGGGAGTGACTTGGATCTTGCCCCGTCGTGGACGGCGGTGGTACTCGAGTGCCTCTTCTCGTTTGATCATGACCAATTCCCTTCATCCGCCGATCCAAACACCTCTCCATGGGGTGTTCAAGGGGCGAATTTCCGTAAGGTAATACCACCCGATGACAGATAAAAGCTGCGCGTGGCAAAATCGGCATGACACCAGGGGCATTTTGTCAGCGTCATGGGTAACATTGAGAGATTCCGCTTGATTCAGAGGAATGAGGGAGTTAGCAAGCATTGTTACTTTATTCACGAATCGAGGCGGCAGAGAGCAGCGGACAAACACAACACAGCATCTCAAAGGGACAGCAAGATCCTGGACGACAACCGGCTGATTGCAGCATAAACTCTATCCCCGCACCGGATGGGGCGGGAGAGAATAAGGAGAAGCGTCATGGCGACACTGCAGGACACGATGGCAAAACAGATCCCAAAGTTGAGGGATGAGATCAAGGAGTTCCTCAAAGCACACGGCGAGGACGTGGTGGGCAAGGTGACCTTGTCCCAAGTTTATGGCGGGATGAGGGGCATCCGCGGCGCCGTCTGCGACACCTCCTCCGTGGAACCCGACAAAGGCTTGATCATCCGAGACATTCCGGTCAAACAGCTCACCGAACGGCTGCCGGAGGAGATTTTCTGGCTGCTTTGCACCGGGTCGATGCCGGATGAAGGCTCGCTCCGTTCTGTGCAGGCCGATCTGAAGAAGCGCGCCCAGGTACCGGACTACGTTTGGAAGGTTCTGGAAGCCATGCCGCGCGATTCGCACCCCATGTGCATGTTCGACACCGCGATTCTTTGCATGGAGCGCGAGTCGGTGTTCCGCAAACGGTACGACGAAGGGATGAAGAAGGACGACTACTGGGTTGCGACGCTCGAGGACGCGCTCAACATTATCGCAAGGCTCCCGGCAATCGCCGCCGGCGTCTACCGGCTGCTCTTCAACAAGGGCCCGCGTATCCCCAGCAATCCCAACCTCGACTGGTCGGGTGATTACGTCCACATGCTCGGCATCCCTGATCCAAGCGGCAATTTCGCCCGTCTGATGCGTCTGTATCTAGTGCTGCATTCTGACCACGAATCCGGCAATGTGTCGGCATTCTCATCGGCCACCGTGAATTCGGCACTGTCCGACCTGTACTACGCCCTCTCTGCAGGGCTGAACGGTCTGGCGGGCCCGCTTCACGGCCTCGCCAATCAGGAATGCCTCGCTTGGGTATTGGAAACCAAGAAGAAGTTTAACGGCGTTCCGACCAACGAGCAGCTTGAGAAGTACGCTTGGGATACATTGCAGTCCGGCAAGGTCGTGCCCGGTTACGGCCACGCAGTCCTGCGCATCACGGACCCGAGATTTGATGCGTTCCTCGAATTCGGTAAGAAGTACTGCGCCGACGATGAGGCATTCCAGATCGTTGCCAAGGTCTTTGACGTCGTCCCGGACGTGCTGAAACAAGTCCAGAAGATCAAGGATCCGTGGCCTAATGTGGATGCCGGATCCGGAGCGCTTCTGTACAAGTATGGCTTGACCGAATTCTCCTATTACACGGTGCTGTTCTCCGTCTCGCGTGCGCTGGGGATTTGCTCGCAGGCCGTGATCGCCCGTGCCATGGGTTACCCGATCGTTCGCCCGAAGTCCTCGACCACCGACTGGTTGAAAAAGACCTTGCAGTCGGCGCCGACCCCCGCGTAATAGGGCGCAGAATTGCGTGGCATTTTGCCACGCCGATTGGGGGGATATAGTGCCGCCCCGCCCCGCACTTCGGGACGGGGCGGATTGCATTGTGCGCGAAAGAGAGCAGCGAAATGGGCAAGATGATTCTTGTGATCGGCGCCACCGGGATGCTGGGCGAGCCGGTCGCCCGCCGTCTTGCGGCGGACGGGCACTCGGTGCGAGTTCTCAGCCGGTCCCTGGACCGTGCACGCCAGCGATTTCCAGATGGGTTCGATCTGGTCGAAGGCGACATCGCCGACCAGTCGTCATTGGAGAAGGCACTACGTGGCTGCGACGGAGTCCACATCAACTTGAGCGGCGGACCGAGACCGGAAGATTACGACCGGATCGAACACCTCGGCACCGCTAATGTCGCCCATGCGGCCGCGAGCGTCGGCGTCGGAAGGCTGACATATCTTTCCGGTATCAGCGCGCGCCCCGAAAATCGTCACTTCCCTCCTGCGGCTGCGAAGCTCGCGGCTGCCGACGCGATCATCGCCAGCGGTGTCCCATTCACGATCTTCCGCCCCTCGTGGTTCTTCGAGTCACTCAGGCTCTTCGTCCGGGGCAAGAGCGCCGCGACACTCGGCGGACGCCGCGTAAAGTTCTGCTGGCTGGCCGCGGATGATTACGCCGCCATCGTGTCGCGGAGCTACGACCAGTCTGAAGCTGCCGGTAAGACGCTGGACCTGCTGGGCCCGGTACCGATGACGATGCTTGAGGCTTTGACTCGGTATTGCGCCATCGCCCACCCGGGAATCAAACCCCGCTCCATGCCGATCTGGCTCGCCAAGACCGTGGTGGTTCTGACCGGCAATCGCACACTGAAGAATGTGCTGCCCGCCATGTCGTTCTTTGACCAGTCCCATGACGAAGGGGATCCGTCGGAAGCCAGCAGACTGTTCGGCGCGCCGCGCACGACCTTGGAGGAATGGGCTCGCCGACGGTCGGGTCTCTCACTGT
>JAGVEK010000097.1 GCA_020058315.1 Candidatus Zixiibacteriota bacterium | reverse complement strand
TCCCCCTCACCGTCCCCTGAGCAGTGGGGAGGGCGACCGGAGCGATCTGAACAAACGTGCCATCAACCATGGATGCCTC
The DNA here is from genome assembly GCA_020058315.1 of Candidatus Zixiibacteriota bacterium. Taxonomy (GTDB): domain Bacteria; phylum Zixibacteria; class MSB-5A5; order WJJR01; family WJJR01; genus JACRMA01. Next base: position 2,770 of record JAGVEK010000097.1, on the reverse strand, counting down.
CAGTAATTATTCCAGCGGATCCATTCACTGCACGCCGAGGGCCGTCGCCAAGCGTCGGAGGGTCCCGACCGTGAGGTCGTACTCTCCCGCCTCGAACTTTCTGACGCATGCGCGAGAGGTCCTCGCCTTCTTCCCCAGCGCATCCCGGTGAAGCGCCCGTTCCGACCGCACCCGATTCCCTGGATAGCCGTGGACAATATCACCTTGGCCGTGAAACCATTCGAGAAACCGGGACACTTGGGATCCCCTACGTGGTGGCCCCGTCTCGGGACCGCTCACGAATGATTCGGAGAATGATACCGCGTCCTGTGTCATGCTTGCGTGGCGTGGTCGGGTCCGGCCTGCCTCGCTTCCGCTCGTCCGACGGCACTCACGTCCTCCAGGGAGTTGGATCCATGAAGATCGACGTGCGTGACAATCAGATCGAGCCAGCCCTCAAGGCGCTCAAAAAGCTGATGCTCAAGGATGGCCGGTTCCAGGAGATGAAGCGGCGGGAGCACTACGAGAAACCCTCCGTCAAGCGAAAGCGCAAGCAGGCCCTGGCCAGAAAGAAACTTCGCAAGGCGATGAAGCAGGTCTCGCTCCGTAGCGATGAGTGAGGGGGAGAGCCGCCACTTCTGAAGTCCTCTCTTCTTTCGATAGTCGTTCAGCCCCACCTTCTCTTCCCGATCAGGCCCGGCGACATTCCCTTCGGTCGAGCCAATGATGATCGTCTACCGGACGACGATGGGCCACACTCTTTCGTCAGGTCGGCCGTGATTGTTATGCGGACATGCTCGGTACTTCATCTTGCAGCTGGCCGAGAGCTACTTGACATCGACTCTCTTTCGGCAAATCCTCGGGCGTATCGAGCGACTCGCATGGCATCCGACGTGATCGAGCGGACTGCCCAGACGGGGAGCAGGATCGAGGCTGGCCGGGGTGTCTCTGAGGTGGATCGCCCAGGGGGACAGACCTTGGAACACGCGGGGCCAGCAGAGCAGAATCCCGAGAAGGCCCCCTGGTGTCTATTCCGCACCGGCGGAAGGGTCGGTTGGAGCACGTGCGGCGTGCTTGGTGTCACAGGCGGGAGGAGAAATTGGCTTCATATCGGGAATCCCGGTTCGATAAGCTTAGACCAAAAATAACGTGTCCGATGCGGCTGTATCTCATCAACCCCGTCAATCCCTTGGCGCTGTCTGAAGTGAGGCAGGGGTGGTTCAAGCGATTTCGCATCTGGAAGCCGCTGGGCCTACTGACGGTGGCAACGCTGACACCCGCCGACTGGCAGATCACCGTCTTCGATGAAAACCAGGGGATCAGGGACTATGCCGCAATGCCGCGGCCGGACCTAGTGGGCATCACCGCATTCACCTCGCAGGCCAGCCGGGCGTATGAGTTGGCGCGGCAGTTTCGCGCGATGGGAGTGCGCGTGGTGATGGGCGGCATCCACGCGAGCATGCGCCCCCAGGAGGCGATGAAACACGTGGATTGCGTGGTGGCCGGCGAGGCCGAGAGCGTCTGGGCGCAGGTGTTGGCTGATGCGCGCCGCGGCGATCTCAAGAGCCTCTACGAGGCGGAGCCGGTCGGATTGGAGGCGGTTCCTCCCGCACGGCACGATCTGCTGCCCAGGGGCTATGCCTTCGGGGCGATCCAGACGACACGCGGGTGCCCGCTGAATTGCAGCTTCTGCAGCGTCACGGTGTTCAACGGGGCGCGATACCGCAACCGGCCTATCAGCAATGTGATCGAGGAAATGCGTTCGATTCGTGAGAAGTACGTGCTGGTGGTGGACGACAACCTCATCGGCACCAGCGCCGCCCACATCGTGCGCGCCAAGGAGCTGTTCCGGGCGATGATCCAGGCGGAGCTGCACAAGAGATGGATCGCGCAGGTAACGATCAACATGGGCGGTGATGAGGAATTGCTGAGCCTGGCAGCCAAGGCCGGGTGCATCGGGGTATTCATTGGCTTTGAGTCGCCGACGGTGGAGGGGCTGGCGGAGGTGGGAAAGAAATACAACATCGTCAACGGACGGGACATGCGAACCTCCGTGCAGCGCATCCAACGGCATGGAATCCTCGTGGCGGGCTCGTTCATCATCGGTCTGGACAGTGACGAGTGCGGCATCGGTCGGCGGATCGCCGACGCGGCCAGTGGCTATGGCGTGGACATCCTCACTACCCTGTTTCTCACGCCGTTGCCGGGTACGCGAGTGTGGGACAAGATGCAAACCGAAGGCCGGATCAGCACCAACGCCTTTCCGCAGGATTGGCAGTATTACACGCTGACGTTTCCGGTGGCGGACTACAAGCAACTCTCGCGGGAGCAGATCGTCCGGGAGATGGACTGCTCCAACCGAAGGTTCTACTCGCCCGGGCGGATCGGGCGGCGGCTGTGGGCCAGCTTCTGGCGCGGGCGACACCCGGTCGTGTCGCTGGTGAGCAATCTGTCCTATCGCCGGAGCCTGCGGGCCAATCACAGGGCCTATTACCAGTTCACCCTGGCGCAGGAGCAAGATCGTCATCGCGTGGCTATGCACTGATGTGCATGACGTCGCGACAGCGCTCACCGCCGGCTAGGGCTGCTCACCGCCATTGCCCCGCCAGTGTCGTGACCTGCCCCCAGGTGAGGCATTAGCTTCGTGAAGTGAGGCGCCGCAATGACTGAATGTGTTAAGTTGTCGCCCTCGCTGAGGCTTCAAGTGCGGGGACAGCTACTTGTGGAGGCCCGGCCCCGTAGATGAGAACTAAAATCCCTCAGGACGTGTCGGCCCCAAATGTCTATCTCC
>JAGVEK010000549.1 GCA_020058315.1 Candidatus Zixiibacteriota bacterium | reverse complement strand
CGGGGCAGGTTTGGGATCAGCGATTCGATCGCGACCTGAAAGAGATCTTTCAGATTCAAGCTGAGATCGCGGTCGGCATCGCCACTGCCCTCACGGTTGAAATATCAGCCCCCGAACGCAGGAGTTTGTCCCGCGCTCCAACCGCGAACACCGAGGCCCACGATTACTATCTCAAGGGACGGATGGCCATCGACCTATGCACCGGCGACGACAATGAGCAGGCGGAGAAGATGTTCCGCAAGGCCGCCGCTCTGGACAAGAACTATACGCTTGCGCAGATCGGGCTGGCTCAGACCCTTCTACAGAGAGTCGAATCGGGTATTGATCCGGACCCCAAATGGCTCGATCAGGCGGGGACTCTTCTTGACAAGGCTGCGGCCACGGATTCGGCATTTGCTGAGCTTTCCCTCGGCTACTCAACGTTTTACCGCCTGCGCAATGCCACAAGCAAGAGTGTCAGCGCTGCTCGTCGTGCTGTCGCCTTGAGACCTAATGACCACGAAACCCACTTCTCGCTGGCGGTCGCCCTTTATAGTGCGCTGAAGTGGGATGAGGCTGAGAAGGAGTTCAGCAAGACCTTGGACTTGCGCGCCGATTTCGGGGAGCCGTACATCTACCGCTCCCGGATGGCAGCATTCACTGGCAATGCGCTCGCGGCAGACAGTCAGTTAAAGAAGGCTGCGGACCTTGCACCCCGCTCTCCCCTTGTACATCTGGAAGCTGCGCAACAGCTTCTGCGACGGGGGCGATTCGCGGATGCGGAAGTCGAGGCCAGGAGCGCAATCCAACTGACACCAGAAGCACCGGCATGCATCGGGCTGCTTGGCACGATCGAACTGTGGCAGAGGAAGCTGGATGACGCGATCAATCATCTCAAGAAGGCGGGTGATGGTCTTCAGAGCGCGGAGATCCATCGCCGACTTGGGATGGCATACCGTCTGAGCGGGAAAAAAGGGCTGGCCGAGAAAGCACTCCGCAACAGCCTGCGGTTTGACACAGATAATCTCATCCTCGATTCCACCAACGTCGCGCTGGCCTATCGAGTGCTCCTTGACCAATGCTTGTTGGATTCGACCTTTGGATACGATCCAGAACTCACCCGGCTCGCGAAGAAGTTGTTTCGCTCGCCCGACCCAGCAGAGCGAGCCTACCTGACCGCCAGCCTCTTCTCTGCCGTAGGCAAAACTGACCGTGCGGTGAGTTCATTGCGAGACGTTCTCAAGCACAATACCTTCTCGCCCACATACATTGCGTCCGATCCGGCGTTTACCAGCCTCGCAAGCAATCCCAAGTTCCGTGAGTTGGTCGGATCAAAGTAGTCCCCATACCGATTGAGTCTCGATGGCCCCTTTCGGGTCGGCGGGCCGATCGAGGCGATCCGGCTGTTTGGCACCAGACCTTGCGATTCCATGAGTAATCGTCTGTCAATCAATGTGATGCGTCTCTTCGCTTTCTTGTTCGATGCTTCAGATCCGATGATCAGGACCAGCGTATGGATGATCATCATGATTTGCTTGATGTTCCGAGGGTTATCTGTCTTGATCATCACGCGTTGTAACCTATTGACAGGTAGCGCATTGCGCGTGATTCACCTCTCCCGCATCTTTGGCTCAAGTCCGGCAGATCAGCCAGCCTGACCTAAAGGAGATTATTAACATCACAACCGCTTGATCGGGAACATGTACGCTCCCGGTGTTCGTCCAAACGCCAAAACTGCTTGACTCCCCATGGACCTTCTTAGCACCCTCGTACTGTTGAAGTTGTTGTAGGAAAAGGTTTTAAGGATACGTGGACAATGTTGATAATGAGTCTTAACGCCTTGACGTTCCAAAAGTTCCGTACGCGCGCAAATGTGGATAAGTGGTGAAAAACCACATCGCTCGTGGACGACGGCTCAGCCTAAGTTGTTTAAGCCAAAGCACATAACAGTCAGAATCTCACTCCGGCCGTGCGAAGTCCATCGTGTGACGCCGAGTGTTCACAACGAGCGTCTTCCCGGTCCTCACTCCGGTAAACCATATGCAACCATTAAGCAAAGAGACATGGGGCCCGTGCCTCACATTCCTCGAAGAGCGAATCAAGAAAGAAAGTTTTTACACGTGGCTCAAACCGACCGTCGCGGTTGAGGCCACCGACCAAGTCCTCACCATCGGTGTGCCGAATAGGTTCGTCGCCGATTGGATTGAGAACCGTTACGGCGAGGACATCGACACGGCGTTAACGTCTCTAACCGGACACGCATGCTCCCATCGGCTGGTAATTCGAGCGAACATTCGAGTGGGCAACGGGAACGGGCATCAGGAGCTTGAACAGGGGGTTGCGCCGGTCCTTCAACCTGTTCCAAGCCGATCCGACGTTTCGTTTTCCTCGTTTCCCCAGGAGAGGCTCATCGCCAATGCCAGAGCTGCCGCGATGTTGAATCCGCGGTACACGTTCGAGAGCTTTGTTGTTGGGGAATCAAACCAGTTGGCCCATGCAGGCTCGCAGGCGGTAGCCGAAAAACCGGGGAAGACACGCTTTAATCCAATGTTCATTTATGGCACGGTCGGCCTGGGAAAGACGCACCTCGCACAAGCAATTGGCAATGCACTGCTGGACAGCAATCCCAATGCAAGCGTGCTCTATGCCACATCGGAGAAGTTCACTAACGACTTCATCTTCTCACTGGCCAAGAGCACGACGGCCGAGTTCACGGAGCGTTACCGTTCGCTGGATGTCTTGCTCATCGACGACATCCAATTCCTGGCGGGCAAGGAATCCACCCAAGTTCAGTTCTTCCATACGTTTAACACTCTCCACCAAAATGGGAAGCAGATTGTACTGACGGCAGACCGGCCGCCTCGGGAGATCAAGGGCTTGGAGGAGCGGCTTCTCTCGCGTTTCCAATGGGGGCTGTCGGTCGACATCCGGCCTCCAGACTATGAGACCCGGGTGGCTATCCTGAGAAAGAAGCTGGAGGGAGAAAGGATCTCTGTCCCGGATGATGCTCTGTCATACATCGCCCGGGCGGCACAATCCAATATCCGGGAATTGGAGGGGGCATTGATCCGCCTTCTGGCAATCTCATCGCTCGAAGGAGCTCGGATCACGCTCGAAACGGCCCAGCAAGTGTTACGCGATACGCTTTCGCCTCATCGCAATCCGATCACTCTGCCATCCATCATCAACACGGTTGCACAGTTGTTTGGCCTCCTGCCGTCCCAGCTCGTCTCGAAGAAGCGAACACAGGAAATCGCACTGGGGCGTCAAGTGGCCATGTACTTGGCCCGAAATCTGACAAATCTTTCACTCAAGTCCATCGGGGCGGAGTTCGGCGGACGCGATCATTCAACTGTGATTCACGCCGTCGGGGTCATCCGGGATGGCATGGCCAAGGATCTGGACCTGAAGTCTCGTGTCGACCAAGCGGTGGCCTCCCTGTACGGAGGCAATGCACCGAGGAGAGTCTAACGCCATCCTCAGCGAGGACAGATGCAGCGATCAGGGGCTGGCAAATGGGTGTTTGTAGCTGTGAAGAGTCTGGGGAAGATTGGACAGTTTTGTGTTGACGGGTGTGGAAGGTACGGAGTATTCTATCTCGGATTGTTGAAAGCCGGCTGTGCGGGTGATGTTGTCCACAACCGGTCTTAGCAGGTTCGGACACCCCAACTTTATGGTCAGGTGGGGGTTGAAGCATAAAACTTCGATTGTCTCCAGTTTCAACACCATGATTAGTATGATTGATTTGAAAGATAAAGAACTATAAAAAGGCTGTTTGTCGGAGAACCTCTGACTGAAGAAGCGGAGATTACCTGTTATGAAGTTCACAGCAAATCGTGATAGCCTGTCGGAGAAACTGCAAACGGTTCTTTCTGTCGTTTCCACAAGAACGACGCTGCCCATACTCGGAAATGTCCTGATCAAGGGGGATGGCGAGAAAGTGGAGCTCGCGGCGACGGATCTGGATCTATCGGTGACCTGCGGACTGCCTGCCAAGGTTGGGAAAGGCGGGTCGACGACTGTGCCGGCGCGCACGTTTGCTGAGATGGTCCGCGAGTTACCGGAAGATGATGTTGCGGTGTCGGTGACCAATAATCGGATGGAGATTCGTTCAGGCCGCGGCGTCTATCGGATCAGCGGCATGCCTGCGGATGAATTTCCGAAGCTGCCGACATTGCCCGCGGCAGGTGAAGTGCCGGTGCCTGGCGAGCAATTGCGGATGATGGTCCGGAAGACAGCGTACGCGGTTTCTATTGACGACACACGGCCGGCGCTGAATGGGATTCTGTGGCAGACCAATGGCAAGGGAATGCACATGGTTGCCACAGATGGCCACCGCCTGGCGCGGGTCACTTCACAAGAAGACCGGCTTGGCGGCCACCAGGGCAGCCTGATCATCCCTCCCAAGGCTCTTTCGCTGGTCATTAAGATTTTGGGTGAGTCTGACAGTGACCTCGGCGTCACCTTTGGCGAGAAGAATATTCTGTTCCGTGTTGGGGATACGGTTGTGACCACGCGTCTGATTGAAGGACCGTACCCGAACTACGAGCAGGTGATTCCATCCGGAAACGACAAGCGGATGGTGATCGACGGTGCGACCCTCATGGCGGGTGTGCGGCGTGTTGCGGTCTTATCCAATTCGTTGACGCGCCAGGTGAAATTCGCCCTTTCCAAAGACCGTCTCGAGTTGTCCACGACAAATCAGGACATTGGCGGCGAGGCGACCGAATCGCTGGCGTGCCGCTACGATGGCGGCGAACTCGAGATCGGATACAACGCCAACTATGTCATCGATATTCTCAAAAATATGGAGAGCGGTGATGTGGTATTTGAACTGGCCACATCGGTTTCGGCCGGTCTGATCCGTCCCGCCGAAGAATCCAAGACCTCAGAGTACCTCTGTCTGATTATGCCGTTGCGGCTGGCGGAGTAGGGTCTCGGCCCCAGCAGCGGGCAGCCTCTGAGTCTCCATTCCAAGATAGATTATTGCGACCATCTCGGGGGGCGTATCGCAATATGCCCCTGGGGGTGCGCCGCTTGGAATATTTGTCCCAGTGATGGGTAATTCATCTCGGAGGGACGCAAAATGAGCAGGTGCAGACGAGTGAGGGCGGCTATTCTGTGCACGGTCTGCGGGGCGGCGCTTTTCTGGATGGCGGGGCCGCTGATTGCGGCCGGTTCTGAGGCAACCACCTTCGAGCACAGTGTTCTCAAGGGAAACATCCCCCAGACGGCGAAAGACTACTACGCCGCCGTGTGGACTTCGCTGGGATTCTTCCATGGGGCGGACAGCGCGCGACAGACGCTGGCGCCGTTTGACGTGGTGAAGCAGCGCGTGGAAGTGGACTCCATCATCAATGTACTGTTCCTCCCGCTCGATTCCGATCCAATTACTCCCGGTAATTCCTTCCTGCAGGGGATCACAGAGAAGATCGACTACTGCCGCAGCCGCGGGTTCCTGCATTCGGATGAACCGTTCTTGACCGCCTG
>JAGVEK010000278.1 GCA_020058315.1 Candidatus Zixiibacteriota bacterium | reverse complement strand
GTTGGTTTTTGACAGCAGGCCAGCCTTCTCGACCACAAAAGCAGGGCGGGCTGTCTTGTGACAGCCCGCCAAATCCCCCCTCATGCTGTTCAAATCAGAAACTTGTCACGGATGTGAATTCGCGTAATTGAGCGTCGCGTTCAGAACCGCCCTCGCATAAACCGGATTGTGAATTCCACCGCTTCTATCCTCAAGGAGCGCCCCGAAATTGAAGACGGCGCCGATCTCGTCTGCAGTCCAGATCACACGGGGGCCGCTAGTGCTCGTCCGGCGCTTGTCGTTGACGGAGTACGAGCCGTCCGTATTCTGCTTCAGCAGCCCAAGAGCGAAGAGCCTGGCACCCAACGTATCGACCAGACCAGTCTCGAACTTCGTCTTGGCCTCATCGACGAACGTGAGAGCAGCCGCATCGTCCCTCAGGGCGTGGCAGGCGCATCCTTTGAAATTCAGTCTCTCCGGATTCCCATAGGTCAGTGCGAAGGTGTGCCCGCCAGCCAATGCGCCTGAAGGAAGGGAGGCCATGTGGCAACTCACGCACCCGTCGGTAATAGCGGTGTTGTGCCTGGCACCGGCGGGATAAGCGGTACCGCCGGTGAAAACGTGAAGGCCCCGTCCCGAAAGGACGTTCGCCTGTGGGCCATGGTGGCCACCGAAGCGCGATGAGGTCATCGAGTCGGGTGTGAAGTTCGGTGAAGGAACCCGCAACTGGTGGCACATGGCGCATGTGTTGCTCGGCCCTTTGTCGTACGAGCCGCCACCCACTGCGAGCGTGGTTGCGCCGGTCTTGCGCATCGCGAAACTCTCATTGGTGTGTGGTGCGTGGCACGCGAAGCACCCGATATGTGATGATTGCAACAGCTCAGTCGCTGGAAGGGTTCCGGTCGCGGCATACGCCTGGTAACCCTCAGTCGTATGGCATCCAGAGCAGGGCGCTGTCGTGCGCAGATAAGTCTCACCGGTGGCATGCACTGAACTTGCGTATTGCGTTCCGATAGGGAGCAGGTAATCTTCCATCGCATAGCTGTCGGTGTGGCAGTTCATGCACGTCGCAGTTCCCGCCGGTCCCGCCGGTCCATCGTCTCCCTTGCAGCCGGCCAGCACGGCGATCAAGATCATCGCTCCGATCAACACCCCTGTTTTGATCCACCGATTCATGCGAATCCTCCTCCGTGGTTAGTGATCCCCGTGTCGAAGCAAGAAATCAGTGTTCCCTTGTCCTGTTTGCCGCAGTCGTCACAATCCTTAAGCCTTACTGATTTGATCGGCATTTTCTTGACTGTCTAAACCCCAATCCGACACGCAGTTGTCATTGCCGCGCCACAGAGCGTCCCGACTGCCCGTCTGCATTATAAGCTGTTGCAGATAGTTCTATTAGTCTCAGATACCCGACACGCGAATTGTGCCACATCATGGTCAACGCACTTGTTGCGATGAGTACGGGCCCGGGAGGAGTTTGTCAATGCAGTCATTGTGAATCAAAGCCAGATTTGTCGTTCTTTGCGCTCGGACACGAACGTCCGTACGGGCAGGCCACCCGCCGACCAGCCTGCAGGCGAGCGGACAGCGTGCCTATTCACGTACCGGTTAAAGAACCGGCAGGAAGTGGAGAGAATCAGGATAGGTTTAGGAGCAGGGGCTGGCGCACGGATTGCATGGTCCCTGTCCACCGCTGAAAACCGCCTCGATGAACCCGATGACGTCAAACACGTCAATGGCGCAGTCGCAGTTGAAATCCTCCCGGCCTGCGTGTGGACAGGTCGGATCGATAATGACCGCTTGGCCCGAAAAGGCAGCCCCGATGGCGCTGATCACATCGAAAACATCGAGTGCACCGTCAGTGATCGGATCCCCATGCAGGCTGCAGTCGCACCCTGTTGAGATCGTGAGCCGGATCATCGCGTTGTTCGAGTTGGCCAGTCCATCGTTGGCGAAATATCTGATCGAATCCGGTCCCAAGTATCCGGTCGCGGGTGTATAGAGAAATGCGCCCGATGCGGGATCGAAAGCGGAGACCTGCCCATGGAAGGGACCATAAGTCTGAGTGACAGTCCAAGTCGGGTTGTCGACATCCGTCACAGGCATTGGGCCTATCGCCAGAGGTGTACTCAGCTTGACAAGGTATGTTGTGGAATTCGCGGTCGGCGGCACATTCACATGGGCCACCGAGAATGCCACCGTGGCGGTATTCGAATTGACCCACGGATCGCGGACCCGGAACCGGATGGTGTCAGGGCCAAAGTAGTGCAGGTAGGGAGAATACGTGAAAGCCCCGGTATTGCTGTCGAGCCCGCTGATACCGCCGTGTGACGGTCCGCTGAGGATCGCGTAAACGAGCGGGTCTGTATCGGGATCCCATGCGGGCAATTGCCCCAGGAGCGAAGCATCTTCATCCAGTGTGAATAGCGTGTCCCGCGCGACCGGCGGATCGGTCACGCTGTTGACCGTGATGATCACGATTTCCGAATCCGCATCCACGCCATCAGAAGCAGTGAAGTGAACAGGGTAAGTCCCTGCTTGAGTATACGTCGGAAACCATTCGAGCCGTCCGACTCCGCCGCCAAAATCAGTGTAAGTGGCGCCAGGAGGAAGCATGTTGGCGGACATCGTCGGGATCATCCCGTTGCAATCCATGGCCGTGTCATTGACGAGAATCAGTCCGCCCTCGTTTATGAAACGCGGTCCGATATTCGACAATTGAGGCGGGGTGTTAACAAGAGGGCCGATCTGGCCAAAAGTGCTGTCGATGCGCATCGGTGAATTAGTCTGCAGACTGTAGTCGGCAACATTGTTGCGTGCCCCGACAACGAGGTGCGTCAAAGTGAGCGACTTAAAACCGTCGCAGGGCAGGGTGACTGCGGGCGTACCGTACGGATAATTCGATCCGCTAAAATTGCCGTAGGCTATGGCGTCAACAATGGTCCCGGCGTCTGTCATCAAGACCACGCGACCGTCGTGCAATGGGATCGATCCATCGGTGATCTGAAAGTCGGCAGCGAATCCAAGCGTGTCCGAGACCTTTTGAGTCGCCAGCAACAGGGCGTTGTTTTGGTGCCATGCCGGTACCGAATCGACAAAGTCGAGAATCATATTTCGAAATGTGCCATCGGGGTTCCTTGCCTGGAGCTGCATCGGGCCCAGATCGCCCTGATATTCAGCCGTTGCCCACAACTCAACGAACTGCATCGTACCATCGGAATTCGAGAAGACCTCGTTGATGCGGATCTCAAAGATCTGCGGATTGCCGATTACCTCAACGCCCGCCACCCCAACAAGCAGAATACCAACGAGAACCCCGACAGCAGTACGAACAAACCGCATTTAACCCTCCCGTTAAG
>JAGVEK010000303.1 GCA_020058315.1 Candidatus Zixiibacteriota bacterium | reverse complement strand
CTACGAGAGCCCATGAATGTCGCATTCCCGTTGCCTGGGCCTCGGAACCTGATCTTTGCATACACCGGGGCCACGCCTGCGCACCACCGGCCCCCTGTCATGCTGAGGAGCCCGCCGTGGCGGGACGAAGCATCTGCTGTCCGTTCCGCCTCACTCCCCTGATGATGCCATTCACGCACAGCCCCCCAACCCCACATTCCCCTTGACATTACCCCGTTTGCGCGTAGGTTGTGGCGGCCATGAAGATTGATTTTGCGACATGGCCGGACGGTACGACTGTTACCGATTTCGTGGAAACGCCTGAGTCACTGGAACTTTCCAGCGACATGAGTCGTTTTGACGACGAGGTCAAGGTGACGGTGACCGTTCATAAGACAGACGATGAGGCCATCGTCGAAGGCCGTCTGGCCGCCAGGGCGATGTCGACGTGTGTCCGGTGCTTGGACGAGTTCGAAGTGGTCGTAGAGGAGGAATTCCGCCGGATCGGCAAACTGGTACCCACCGCCCAGATCAGCGAAGACACGGGTGATCCGGACTATCTTTTTCTGCCAAGCAACGAGCCGGTCTGGGATCTCAATGGCATGATCCGCGAGATAATTCTCCTGACCGTCCCGGAAAACCCCTTGTGTGACGAAGACTGCCGGGGGCTTTGCCGGAAGTGCGGACAAAACCTGAATGTGAAACAATGTGGATGCGAACAGCCGAAAAATGACAGCCCGCTGGTGCAACTGAAGGATCTGCTGTCCGGCAAGCACATCGGTGATGTCTGAAGACCGATGAGTCTTGCCTTGCACCCACCCTTGATCAGTGTATAATCCGGAAGGACGGTTACCATGCCACTGCCGAAAAGACGACATTCTCACACGCGAGGCGCCAAGAGACGCACACACTGGAAACTGACGGCACCGAGTCTGGCCGAATGTCCGCACTGCCACAGCATGAAGCTCCCGCATCACGTGTGCCCGCATTGCGGGTTCTATCGCGACCGGGAAGTGATTACACCCAAGGCGAGTTGATCGCATTTGTCTGCGGGAACCACGAGCCGGAGACGATTGTGGAGACTGCAAGGATGATTGCCTGAGCGATGACTGAGACAATTAAGACTGTAATTCTGGATGCGATGGGCGGCGACCATGGTCCCTCGGTCTGTGTCGCCGGGGCGGTTCAGGCGATCAATGAAGCCTCTTACCCGCTGAAGATCATACTGGTCGGTGACGAATCCGAGATTCGCGCCCAGCTCCATAAGCACCGTCTCAACGGCAACGGCCAGCATATCGAGATTGTCCATGCTTCCGAGGTGGTCCGCATGGAAGATCCCGCCACCGACGGGATGCGCAAGAAGGACAGCTCGATCAGCATCGCGATGCGGTTGCACAAAGAGGGCAGAGGCAGCGCGGTCGTTTCGACCGGCAACACCGGCGCATTCATGGCCGCCGGTTTGGCCAACTTGGGACGTCTTCCCGGTGTCTCGCGTCCGGCGATCGCCTGCATGTTTCCCAGTGAACAGGGACGGACGTTGGTCGTTGACGTCGGTGCCAACCCGGTCTGCAAACCTCAGAATCTGGTCGAGTTTGGGATCATGGGTTCGGTCTACGTGCGCGATGTAATGGGAGTCGAATCCCCCAAGGTCGGTCTTCTGTCCATCGGCGAAGAACCGTCCAAAGGGAACGAACTGACGATCAGCTCCCATCGGATCTTTCAGTTATCCAAGCTCAATTTTATCGGCAACATCGAAGGACGCGACATCTTACGAGGGAAGGCGGATGTCGTTGTCTGTGATGGTTTCGTCGGCAACATCATGTTGAAGTTTGCCGAATCGCTCCAGGGCTTCCTGACCAACGCCGTGCGCCGCCAGATCTCGAATAATAAATTCTCGCATTTGGGGGCCATCCTCATGGGGCCATTCCTGCGGCGCATGCGACGGACATTCGACTACGCCGAGTATGGCGGGGCACCGCTCCTCGGACTGAATGGAGTCTGCACGGTCTGTCACGGATCTTCGTCACCCAAGGCGATCAGGAGTGCAATCTGGGCCGCGGAAAAAGGCGTGGACCATCACATCAATGAGCACATCGCTGACGCTCTGAGCGAAAGCGCACCCTCCCTGTCGGAGGAATAGCATCATGTACAACGCGATCATCAGCGGAACCGGACGCTACTCGCCGGAACGTGTCCTGACCAATGCCGATTTCGAGCGCATGGTCGACACTTCCGACGAATGGATCGTATCGCGAACCGGAATCAGGGAGCGTCACGTGCTCAATGGATCCGGCGGTTTCGGCAATTCCGACATGGCCACCAGCGCAGCCAGGATTGCCCTGGACGATGCGAAGCTTGCCCCCACCGATCTCGAGGCAATCATCATCGCCACCGTGACCCCCGATTATCGTGTGCCTTCCACCGCGACCATCGTGCAAACCAAGCTCGGCGCGGGCAGATCCGCGGTCATGGATCTGGTGGCCGCTTGCGCCGGATTCATCTATGGCCTGTCGGTTGCCCGCGCGTTCATCGTCTCAGGCATGTATCGCAATGTCCTGGTGGTGGGTGTCGAACATCTCACTTCGATCACAAATTATGAGGACCGCAATACCTGTGTTCTCTTCGGAGATGGCGCAGGCGCGGTGGTCGTCTCACGAGGAGCCGATGGCGACAATGGCCGCGGTATTCTCTCGACCTTTCTATCCGGTGACGGTCAATACAAGGACCTGCTCCACATCCCCCTGGGTGGATCTCGTGATCCCCTGACAGCCGAGACGGTCAATTCACCCGGACGCTTCCTTTACATGGATGGCCGGGAAATCTTCAAGCTGGCCGTCAGGGAGATGGCCGATGCCGCCGAGCGCGTACTCGCCGACGCCGGAATGACCTCCGACCAGGTCGACATGGTGATTCCGCATCAGGCGAATCTGCGGATCATCGATGCGCTGACCAAACGGCTGCAAATCGATCCCAATCATGTCTATGTGAACATCGAGAGGTACGGCAACACATCATCGGCGTCGGTTCCAATCGCCTTGGACGAGGCTCGTCGCACCGGCGTGGTGCGTGACGGATCGACCATTTTATCCGTGGCTTTCGGCGGCGGACTGACTTGGGGCGCCGCTCTGTATCGCTTGTAGGGCGCTCCGGCGACAGGTCTTGTATGGGTGTATTGCATAGATCCCATACGTCCCGTACACCCTTCCCTCATCATTTGGACACCCCATGACCAAGACCGCCCTTCTTTTTCCCGGACAAGCCTCCCAGTACGTCGGCATGGGACGCGATCTTTACGACCATTTTCCCACGGCCCGGTCGATGTACGCGTTGAGCAACGATGTCCTCGGTTTTGACATTGCGCGTCTATCTTTTGAAGGTCCTGCTGACCTCCTCGTTCTGACCGCCAACACCCAGCCGGCCATCTTCATTCATTCCTGCATCGCGTTCCGGCTGGCAGCCGAGCGTGGACTGTCCTTCGATGCAGCGGCGGGTCATTCACTTGGCGAGTACAGTGCGCTCGTGGCCTGCGGTGTGCTTTCCTTTGAAGACGGTCTCAAAGCTGTCAAACATCGGGCGCGGTTCATGCAGGATGCATGCGAATCGAACCCCGGCACAATGGCAGCAGTGCTGGGCCTCGATTTCGATACCGTTACCAGAATATGCCGCGATGCCTCCGCATCTGGTGTTGTGGTGGCGGCGAATTACAATGCGGCAAATCAGATAGCCATTTCTGGATCGCTCAATGGCGTGAAGGCAGCCTCGGCGCTTGCATTAGAAGCCGGCGCAAAACGGGTGATCGCACTGGCCGTGGGCGGCGCCTTCCACTCACCGTTAATGAGGCCCGCGCCGGAACAACTCACGCCGGTTCTCGACAGCCTGTCGTTCAACCAAGCGCAGATGCCGGTCATTCTCAATGTCACGGCACGCCCCACGCTCGATCCGGGTGAGATCAAAGCCCGGCTGATAGACCAGTTGACGGCGCCAGTTCTCTGGTACCCGACGATGCTGTGTATGCGCGATATGGATGTCACCCGCGCGATCGAGCTCGGCCCCAGGAAAGTCTTGTGCGGTCTGGCCAAGGGCATCCTCACGGACGCGATCCTGGAATCACTTGACACCGTCGCCGATTTCGAAAGCGCCTGGGACCATTCGACACCCGCTGCGCAGGTCTGAGTATCGATTCATCTCATGCGAAAGGACGATTACATGCCCGTGAAAATCGAACCCACCGTCTCCCGGATTGCTCTTGTCACGGGTGGGGCGAGAGGAATCGGCGCGGCAATCTCAGAGCGTCTTGCCCGCGACGGTCACCGCCTGGTCATCACAGATATCGATCAGGGTGCACTGGAGCGCCAGACCGATTCTCTTCGCAATGCGGGGGTGACTATTCTCCCGGTCCAGGCCGATCACGCCGATCCTGATGCACCGGAGGCCATCGCAAAGACGGTCGAGGAACAATGGGGGCCGATTGAGATTCTTGTGAACAACGCCGGGATCACCCGCGATGGGCTTCTTGTCCGCATGAGTCTCGAAGACTTCCAGAAGGTCCTGTCCATCAACCTGACCGGAGCCTTCCTGATGTCCAAACGTTGCGCGCGCGGGATGATGAAGGCTCACTGGGGGAGGATCATCAACATTAGCTCGGTCGTCGCCCAGATCGGCAACGCTGGTCAGGCCAACTACGTCGCCGCCAAGGCCGGGCTGATCGGGTTGACGAAGTCTCTCGCTCTGGAATTGGCGCCACGGCAGGTCACGGTCAACGCGATCGCCCCGGGCTTCATTGAAACCGGTATGACCGCGGTTCTGCCCGAAGAGGTCAAGACCAATTACCAAAGCCGCATTCCGCTGGGACGTTTCGGCGCCCCCGAGGACGTGGCTGCGATCGTCGCCTTCCTTTGCTCGCCGGAGGCAGCGTACATCACTGGTCAGACGATTCGGGTCGACGGTGGCATGGTCCTGGCCTGATGATATCGCGGACGTCAGGTCTTCGGATTCACAGCGGGTCGGCAGCTTGTCCGGCCCGATCTGAACCGTGACAAGAGCTTCGGGGACAACGACAAAGGAATGTTGATTTTAGTTGCTCCAGGACCGCTTTTGTGGTTTACTCGGTCAACCCGCAGCGGCGGGGACAGAGGCGTTCATTCACTTTTTTCGGTAGGGGAGGGTAGTCCATGTCGTCAGTAACGGAACGTGTCAAGAAAATCATCGTGGAGCAATTGGGTGTGAACGCGGAGCAGGTCACGGATGAAGCATCGTTCATTGACGATTTGGGGGCCGATTCACTCGATACGGTCGAACTCGTGATGGCTTTGGAGGAGGAATTCGGGCTCGAGATCCCGGATGAGGACGCCGAGAAGATCTCCACCGTCAAATCGGCCATCGACTATATCGAGAAAAAGGGCGTCAGTTAGAGCGACGCTCTTTGCGCAGGGGAAACGGTCCGCCCGATACGGCCCGTCAGTAAATATGCTGCTTTATCGCAACAACGGTCGTCCGCGGCACCGTATCGTGGTCACAGGGATGGGGGCAATCACTCCCATCGGCAACTCTGTTGAGGTTTTCTGGGAGGGACTGCTCGCCGGACGCTCCGGTGCCGGGCTGATCACCCGGTTCGATACCGCACAGTATCCCACCCGTATTGCTTGCGAGGTCAAGGATTTCGATCCCCTTGCGGTGGTCGAGAAGAAGGAAGCGCGGCGAATGGATCGCGCGGAACTCCTGGCCCTTGGCGCCGCGCATGAGGCGATCAAGCACGCGGCTCTGAACTTCGACGCCCTCGATCGCGAACGTTGCGGCGTGGTGATTGGCTCCGGTATCGGTGGAATCGAGACATTTGAAACCCAGCACCGGGCGCTGCTCGCTCAGGGCCCGGGACGCGTGTCGCCGTTCTTCATTCCCATGATGATCATCGACATGTGTGCCGGTCTCGTGTCACTCCATT
>JAGVEK010000107.1 GCA_020058315.1 Candidatus Zixiibacteriota bacterium | reverse complement strand
TTCTGCCCGCTTATCGAAAGTTTTGCGATTGATGCAGTAGCAGGTGCTCTGAACTGGCATCAAGCTGCTATCTGACAATTGATTGCATCTCTCACTCGCACGGGTCTTGTCCCCATACTTTCCGGTTTCCGGCAGCCATTTATACACTCTTTCGACTCCCGAAACCAGCGTCCAAAACAAAATGATCCGGTCGCTACACATTTCGGTTGCAATGGAGACAAATGTTCAGTATTGAGGTCATGGGTTGCCGCGTAGTCGGAGGCGTCCTTGGAAGTTGATGCTCCGTCTTAATGTGTCTGGCGTCCCGAAGAGTTGTGGCACCCGGCTAATTATCCGTGGAGAAACATCATGGGAATCAACAAGTTGCCTCTGACTGCCCGCCAGCGCGAGATTTACGAGTTCATCCGGGAAGCGGTTCGGGGGGAAAGTCGTCCGCCGACGATGCGTGAGATTGGAGAGCGCTTCTCGATCAGTTCCACGAATGGGGTGCGTGAGGCCCTCGAGGTTCTCGAGAAGAAAGGGTATATCAGACGCGCGCCATTTGTTTCGAGGGGAATCGAGCTGGTCGATGCTGTTTCGCTGCCGGTCGAGGCAATCCCGATCGTCGGGCGTGTCGCAGCGGGTCTGCCTCTTCTCGCGGTAGAAAACATCGACGGTCACATCGCGGTGGACCAGTCCTTCCTCCCCTCCGGCGAGGTTTTCTCCCTTCGCGTTACCGGTGAGAGCATGAAAGACGAGGGAATCAAGGATGGCGATCTTGTCCTGGTAAGGAAGCAGGACAACGCCCAGCGGGGCGATATTGTGGTCGCGGTGATCGGGGAAGAGGCTACGGTGAAAAGATTCTATCCCGAGCGCGCGCGGGTACGCCTGGAGCCGGCTAATCCAGATTTCGGTCCGATCATCGTTGACCGCAAGGCACCGGGGTTTTTTATCGCTGGCGTGGTTGTGGGCCTGCTGCGACGCATGTGACTTCGTCTCCACCAGACCGCCTGATCTCCTGGAAGGCTAATAAAATCCCCCGTCGCTCCACGCCGCGGCGGGGGATTTGTAGCTTGGGAGAGGCCTGTGGATCAATACTCCGTCAGGCGTCGTGCACAGCTCAGATCAGCATGGCGGGGGCCCGCCGCTGAAGGCGTATTCAATCAAATAGATCAGGTCGAAAACATCTGAAGAGCCGTCGCAATTTACGTCGGTCAAATAGTCCGGGCAGGAGGGGGCGCCGCCGCTGAACACGATGTCGATCAACTTGACAATGTCAAAGACATCGATCCCGAAATCCGAATTGAGATCCCCCCGGTTCGTCTGCAGAATGGTCACCGATCCGGACGTGAAACTCAATGGCTGGATGAGAGTCCCTTTCGTGTTGCTGAAGTAAGACCCGACAATATTGGCGGTCACAAAGACAGTGCGGTCCTGCAGCGTGTCCGGGATTTCGCAAAAGACACTCCCGATGACCTTGATGAGCACACCGCTCGAGTAGGGCAGGATGGGAAGGGGCAGCCGGTCGAAATTGTTGTCGACGATCCCAGTGAGCTGAATATCAAAAGAACCGTACGTCCGTGCCTGGACGTAGTCCCAGTTATGGGTCAAGGTTCCCACGCTGGAAGATGGCACCACAGCGACGGTGCATGGATAAGCCACCACCGTCGTGCAAGCCTCGTCCGCACACTTGTAACACGTCTGAATCATTGTATCCGCCTTGAACTCCATAATGTCTGGGCGGGACAGGGTCAGCGAAAGCTGGAATCCTTGAATTGAGTCACCCATATTCTGGAGGAAGATCGAGAGCGGGACGACCGCACCCGGCGCGGCCGACGTGTCGGCTACATCCAGATAAATCTTGGGGGTCTGCGCCTGTGTCTGATGCGCACTGTACCCGACGATGAACACGAGCACACCGATCCAGATCAAGAAGGGTAGACGACGGGACATGGCCTCTCCTTACCTTCTCGGGACTTGACGTTTACGCAGTTGGTATCGCACAACGGGTTTCGCCCTGCCGTACGCGGGACATGCTTCAACGATCCTGAATTGACTTCTCAATCGACAGCATGTCACACCGAGATGGTCCCAATCCTCTCGGACCAGCGCCTAACTCTAATTATCGAACCAACGCCAGTACCTCTACACCGCAACTGCCAAAACCGAGGTCAACGTCAGTCCAAACAACCGAGCGCTTTGTGCTATACCATCTCCTGCCGGGCAAAAACCTTCTTCAGAACTCTGAGCACCTCAGCCATTCGGCGCCGAGGAAATTCGAGGTAACTTCGTGTGGGCAGCGACCGGATCTGCCGATCAGCCGCCTCCATCGACTGTAATTGTAACCACATTTCCTGAAAAGTCAAGCCGAATTGGGAAGAACTTTGCGCTGGGCGCCCTCGATTTACCACCGTATCAGTTCCACCAAATCGGGCGACCCAACCCGCTCGACGCTTCCGCCCGCGTCGCGGTGGACGTAACATGTTGGCTTCAATGTGCTTACTCGTCGATTGGGGCCAAGCTCGCCATCCTCCAAGGCACCAGGACACCGCACCAGTCGAATGAGACGGCGACAAACCTCGATTGCTCGCTTTGCTGCAGGATCGTCAACGGGGTTGTTTCGACGTTTTTCTGCAAGGGGCCACACAGACAACCGCGTCGCGCAGAACGAGATGTTCAAGCAACTTCCCTTTGTTGTCTGAAATCCGCGTCAGCAGCCTGTCCATGCGCACGACGACAGAATCACCGTCCGCGAAGGGCATCTGGGACTTGATGGGTACCAAGGGAATACTGAAGAGCGCTCCACTCTCCCCTGGAGAAATGGGTCGCGCCCTGGTCTGACTCATCAGATAGGCTATGGCCGTCACTTTGGCCCAAAGTCCGTTCTCTCCACGCGCCTCGACGAATTCCCACTGTTTGAGGAGTCCCCCGCTCCGATCGATGGCAGGCTGCAGAGGAAGATCGCCAGTGGACTTCAAAGAATCCTTGGTCCCCATCGCAGGTTTCTGCTTAGACGCCGGAGTTACCTTCGGTTTTCTTGTTTCAAACAGGGCGAAGTCGGGGCGATCCCACGTCAGAAACACCTCCAGACCCTGAATCGTGTCGGGAGTTGATACAAGCCAGATCTGGACGGCTATTGGGCAATGATCCGGACCGAAGACGAATCGAGCCTCGATGACAGGCCCCGGCTTCACGCTGTCTGGACTGGTTCCCCAGGAATCGCGCCCACCCAAGAGCAGTAGCAGCAGTAGAATCACGGCAATACCTGTGCTTCGCCTCCTGATGGTCGGTCGCGGTGGATTTCGATGGAAGGCCATATAACAGGCTCTCAAAGCAAGGTGAGGATAGCCGCTCGACTGCCCATAATCAACCATTTCGGGCGGTGAACACGCACGAACCCGCTGCTGGCGAAGGTGGGGCT
>JAGVEK010000438.1 GCA_020058315.1 Candidatus Zixiibacteriota bacterium | reverse complement strand
CCAAAGAGCCGGAGAATCTGCTTGTCCGTGGCACCCTGATTCGGAACCGGGTTTTTCAACATGCCCCTTGGAACTCGGGTCTTGACTGCCCCGCGTCGCTACGGGTCACCTCTCACCTTCGAGTACGAAGACAGATGTGCTCCCGGTCAAGCGCGAGTTGCTGGCTGTTGCAGAATGGCTGAGACGCTCTCAACACCCGATTGATTCGGTCAGGCCCCACCCGTAAATTGAAACAAGGGAAGCCTTCGACCTCCGTTCATCCGTCCGGTCTTCCTCTGAGACATAATGCTGACCTTCCACGTTGAACACACCTCCAGCCACGCCCGCGCCGGGACACTTCTCGTCAATGGCCATACCATCCCCACCCCGATCTTCATGCCGGTCGGGACTGCCGGATCGGTCAAGGCGCTCCCGCCAACTGATCTTGCGTTGCTGGGGGCGCCGATTGTGTTGGGCAACACCTACCACCTGTACCTGAGGCCGGGTGCCGATCTCGTTCGTCGCGCTGGAGGGTTGCATCGCTTCAGTGGATGGAATGGCGCGATACTGACCGACTCGGGTGGGTACCAGATCTTCAGTCTCCAGAAATTGCGTAAGATCGTCGCGGAAGGAGTGCGCTTCCGGTCGCACCTCGATGGCTCCGAGCACTTCTTCACGCCGGAAAGCGTCTATGACATTCAGACCGCGCTGGGCAGCGATATCGCAATGGTCCTCGATGTTTGCACGCCATATCCCGCAACCGAGAATCAGGCGGCCGAGGACCTGAGAGTCACACTCGATTGGGCGCGTCGCTCGAAGCAGCATCAGCGGGAGACATGCCCTGAGGGCCCGACACACTTGTTTGGTATTATCCAAGGGTCGGTGTACGCCGCGCTGCGACGACAGTCGGCCGAGGCGCTGGTGTCGGTTGGATTTGACGGGTACGCTATCGGAGGACTGTCAGTCGGCGAGCCCAAGGATCTTATGTTCGAGATGACAAGAATCTCGACTGACAGTCTTCCATCTGATCACCCCCGGTACCTGATGGGCGTCGGGACACCAGCCGACATTGTCCGCGCCATTGGGACGGGCGTCGACATGTTCGACTGCGTGCTGCCTACTCGCAACGGCCGCAATGGGATGGCATTTACCTGGTCGGGGCCGATCCCAGTCAAAGCCGCCCGGTATGCCGAGGATTTCTCGCCGTTGGACCCCGATTGCGTCTGCCCCGTATGCTCCAGCTACACAAGGGCTTACGTCCGGCACTTGTTTAACGCTCGCGAGATTGCCGCAATGATGTTGACCACGCGACACAATTTGTTTTTCTATCTCGATTTGGTGCGCCGCGCGCGGGCGGCGATCGCCATGGATCGGTACGATCAATTCGCCGCGGATTTCTTGAGTCGCTATGCCGAAGTCTCATCTGCCAACGAATAAGGAGGAAGAGTGCTGAATTTATGGCCAGCCTTGGGAATGCCTGCCAGCGGTGCCGGAGGCAAGGACGCCAACCCGATCTTAACATTCCTGCCGTTTGTCCTGATGATCGTCGTGGTTTGGTTTCTTCTGATCCGTCCCCAGCGGAAACGCCAGAAAGAAACTCAGGCCATGCTCAGCCAGCTATCCAAAGGTGACAAGGTCGTCACCAGTTCGGGGATTCTGGGGACAATCGTCGGAATCACCGACTCCCGGGTCGTACTGAGGGTCGGCGACGATCCCAAAAGCGAAACCAAAATTGAGATGCTCAAGACGGCGATCGCGGGGAAACTGGAAAAGGAATAGGAGAAACCTGTTGGCCTTGCTGGGAAAACGCCCGGACAGGAGTGTCCGGGCCACCACGTCTAAGCGGTTTGGTGGGGCGGACACTCTTGTCCGCCCATCAGGATCTGTTAATGATCCATGAAATCCGCCTCTATGGCGACCCGGTGCTCCGCAAACCCGCATTGCGAGTCACCGAGTTTGACCATCGCCTCCAGCAATTGGCCGAGGATCTCATGATCACTCAGGAGCAGTCCGGCGCAGTCGGGTTGGCCGCCGTCCAGATCGGTGCCAATTGGAATGTGTTCTCAATTGATGGAACTCAGGTGCAACGACGTGGCCGACGTGAAGTCCTGGTCAATCCGGAGATCGCGGATCAGGACGGCGAAATTATCGAAGAGGAAGGCTGCCTGTCGTTTCCCGGAATATTTGTCAGGATTGCCCGGCCTGCGCGGGTCGCGATCCGTGCTCTCGATCTGAAAGGGAAGGAAATCGAACGGGAAGCCGAGGGATTTCTCGCACGCGCCTACCTGCATGAAATCGAACATTTGCAGGGGCGCCTGTTCATCGATCGGATGGATCCTGACGCCCGCGCGAAAGTGATTGGCAAGATGCAGTCGCTTACGGCGAAGCAATTGCCCGGGCGTCGTGTCTTCCCATTGGCCCCCGACCGTGATGGCGGCCCGTGAGACTGGTTTTTTTTGGAACAGGCGCGTTTGGATTGCCCACGCTCGAGGCTATCCATGCGCACCCGCAAATTGACCTCTGCGGGATTGTCACCGGACCCGACAAACCGCAGGGACGGGGGCGAAAGATTGCGCCGACACCCATCGGAGAATGGGCGGCGGCACACAGTTTTCAACCGGTTTGGAAGCCGGCCCGGCTGAGTGACCCGGATTTCGCCGTGCAGTTGTGCGACGCCGGCGCCGACGTATTTGTGGTCGTGGCGTACAGGATCTTGCCCGAGACGGTATTCACTTTGGCGGGCTACGCTTTCAATCTGCACGCTTCGCTGCTGCCGGCCTACCGTGGCGCCGCGCCAATCCAGCGTGCGATCATGGCCGGCGAAACGCGGACAGGTGTGACCACGTTTCTGCTCCAGAAGACGGTCGACACGGGCGGCATTCTGCTGAAGTGTGATCTCGATATCGAACCCGACGAGAATTTCGGGGAGCTTGCGGAGCGCCTCTCAGAACTTGGCGCCAATGTGGTCTTGGCGACGCTCGCGTTGATCGCCAGCGGGAACGCCAGACCGCTCCAACAGGATGAAACACGCTCATCCGCAGCGCCGAAAATCACGCCCGCCGACCGCTGTCTCGACTTTCGAGAATCAGGCGTCAAGTCAATCAACCTTGTGCGCGCTCTGGCACCTGCTCCGGCGGCTGTCGCGCTGTTCCGGGAGAATCTCGTGAAGGTGCTCGCACTTTCCGATGCGGGTCCAGTCTCAGGATCATTCACGCCGGGGGAAGTGATCGAGGCCAATCCGAAAGCGAGACTGGTTGTGGCATCGGGCGATCGCGCACTTGAGGTGAGATCAATTCAGCCGCAAGGAAAGATGCCGCAGTCGGGTGTAGAGTTTGTGCGGGGATACAGAGTAGAGAATGGGGAGAGGTTTGCAATGATCAGTCCGGAGAGGCTGGGCGGCTGACGAGTCCCCTCACCCCGGCCCCTCTCCCCAAATGGGAGAGGGGACAGAAGCGGAAGCATTTTCATGCACAGAATGGAATCAACAACCATGGCAAAGACACCACACAAGCGTTCATCAGCGCCCCGCAGTAATTCGCAGGACAAGGGCCGTCCGCACAAACCGCGGCGCCCGCGATGGGAACCACCTCCGGGGCCGCTGCCGCCGGTGAAGAAAGACATTGTTATCAACGCCGGTGAAGAAGAAACACGCATTGCGATCCTGGAAGACGACAAGCTCGTCGAGATGTGGTACGAGCGTCCCGAGGAAATCAAACTCGCGGGAAACATCTACAAGGGAACCATCACGTCGGTCTTCCCAGGGATGCAGGCGGCATTTGTCGAGATCGGCGAAGCGCGCACCGCGTTTTTGCACGTCTCCGATATCGGCCGCGAGGATGAAGACGAGGACGAGAGTGAAGAGGTCGATGATGCTGAGCCCAAAGGCGAGCTCATCCGCAAGGAGTACCGCGCCAACATCCAGGACGTGATCAAGAAGGACCAGGTCGTCCTCGCGCAGGTGATCAAAGAACCGCTCGGCACCAAGGGCGCGCGGCTCACCACGAAAGTATCAATTCCGGGACGGTTCGTTGTTCTGGTGCCCGATGAAAGCCGTGTACGCGTCTCCAAGCGCATCACAAGCTGGCCGGAAAAACGGCGGCTGCGTGAGGTCCTCCAGCCGCTTCTGCCGGAAGGCTGTGGTCTGATCGCACGGACCGAGGCCGAAGGATGCGAGGCCTCGGACTTCAAAAACGACATCAAAGATCTGGTCAAGAAGTGGAAACAGATCAAGAAGGATGCCGACAAGAAATCGGCGCCATACTGCCTATACCGCGAGCTGGATATCACCGGTTCGATGCTGCGCGACATCTTCACCGATGAAGTCGTGCGCCTCGCTGTCGACGACAAGAAACTTTACAAGGAAGTCGTGTCATTCTGCAAAGACGTCGCCCCCGAATTGAAGGACCGTGTCGAGTTCTATAAGGGCGAAGTTCCGATCTTCGATCTTTTTGGCATTGAGGCCGAGATCGAGAAGATGCTGGAGCGCAAAGTCTGGTTCAAACGCGGCTGTTTCCTGGTGATCGACCAGACAGAGGCCATGGTGACGATTGATGTGAACACCGGCCGCTATGTTGGGAAAACTTCACAAGAAGACACGATTCTTCGCGCCAATCTCGAGGCCGCCCAGGAGGTGGCGCGGCAGGTTCGTCTGCGCGACATCGGCGGCCTGATCGTGATCGACTTCATCGATATGATGCACCATTCCAATCGCCGCCGGGTCTACGAGGAGTTCCAGATGGCGTTCGCGCGCGACCGCGCGAAAAACTCCATCGCGACAATCTCCGAGTATGGCCTGATAGAAATGACCCGCCAGCGCATCCGTCCCGCAATCCTCCTCAAACTCTCTGATCCCTGCCCGACCTGCGAGGGGACAGGACGCGTTCTTTCGGCCGAGACGGTGGCGGCCAAGATCGAGCGCTGGTTCATTCGCGCCCGTCTGGCCTCCGATGTGCGCAAGTTCCGCCTGATTGTTCACCCCAACATCGCCGAGCACCTGACCCAGAACAAAGAGGAACGTCTGAAGCGCATTCGCAAGATGATCAAGCGCGACATCTACCTCGAATCCGACCAGCTCCTCACCCCGCAGCGCTACCGCGTCTTCGCTGCCGAAGACAACGTGGAGCTAACGGACATGTTCAATCCACGGGGGGTGAAGTAGGGACACAATGCGACGGTGGCATGGGCGTCCCGCCCATGCGTACGACCGGGACGGCCAAGCCACCGAAATCACCCGCTACGTCCGGGAGAGGACAGTGACCGTCCCCTTCATGCCCATGGCTTCGTGCGGACGGCAAGAATACTGGTAGACCCCGGCGGTCTCAAACACGCGCGTGAACGAACCCCCTGAATTCAGCGTCTGATTCTTGCCTGAGTTCGGATCCGTTGAGCCAGTCCCGCTGGTGGACTCATGTGACATTATGTCATTGCCCCAAAATCCCTCACAGCACGAGCAACTGCTATCAGGACAAAAGCGGAGCTAATTACTCATGGGTCCCGAAAAGGCGTTGTCATTCAATAGATTCTGGGGCAGCTTAGAGTGGGAGCGCTACCCGCAACGCAGCGGAGAGGTAGAGATATGTGCCGTTACGCGACCGATCGGCATGATGTTCTGACAAATAGGTGACCGCCGCGGAAGCGGTTGTG
>JAGVEK010000430.1 GCA_020058315.1 Candidatus Zixiibacteriota bacterium | reverse complement strand
GCAGTTCTGATCACGTGGGCGGGAATCGTCTGGTATCTGTGGCGGGTGGATCGCAGGGTCACGCGCGGGAGATCGGTGGAATGAACAAACGGTACATCGTGGGGATCGCGTTAATTGTCGTGTGCGGGATTGTTGGCTTCACCGCATTTCGGGGATCATTGACTCCCTATGTCGGATTTGCCGAGGCTCGCCAGCTCAACCGGACCTGTCAGGTGATGGGCGCTATCGAGAAGGAAAATGTCCGCTACGATCTTTCTGGCGGGGTGCTCAATTTCAGTATTGTGGACGACAAGGGGCATGTGCTGCCCGTGGCGTATCGCGGGGTCAAACCAGGAAATTTCGATCAGGCCAATTCGGTGGTCTGCAACGGGCGAGTGGTGGACGGCACATTCCAAGCCGACCGCCTGCTTGTGAAATGCCCATCGAAGTATCAGGGACTCGAGGAATCCGGGGAAAACAGTCCCCACGAGACGAAAGCCACGACTGGCGGGGCCTGAGCCGGTCCGCCAATGAGATCCTCAAAAAGGCGTCCTCGGACGCCTTTTTGTCTGAAGCCATTCCCTCGCCATCTACGCCCTCCTCTGCGTACGGTGCCACGGCTCTTCAGAGCCGTGCCCAGCCATGGTCATCGGGGAAAACACGGGTCTGAAGACCCGTGGCACCTGAACTGGGGGGGGAGATGGCTTGCAGGATCTCAGCAGGTGCCCCAGACGGAAGCCACAGGGCCAATCTGCCGATAATCTGAATGATGCCGCCTGCCAGCGCGGAGGCGGCACGCGGATCATCAGAGTACAGGCATGGGAACAGGCTCAAATTTCCAACCGGCAACGGAGTATCCAGGATCCCTCTCTGTGAGCGTCGAAAGAGACGCGACCGGGGCCGAGCTTCGCGCAGATCTCAAACGGGAGATTTTCGATCTCTATACCCTCTTTGATATTCTCCGGCGCTTCAGCGCTGTGCTGGACACCAGTGCCCTTCTGGATGGAATTCTGCTGACAACCATCAGCCAGTTGGGGGTGGGCGCCGCAGCGATTGTCATCGAAGAGCCAGGCAAGCATAATCGTCTGGCCGTCAGCAGATGGAAGGGATGGGCAGAAGTCTGCACGGAGGATTGGGAACTCGATCTGGAGTCGGGATTCGCGCGCGCACTCGCTGGGCAGCCGCGGCCGGTTCTGTTCGAGGAACTGCGTCTGATTCTCCGCCCCGACTGGCCGCAAACACGGCTTCTCGACCGGATCGGGTGTGTGCTGGTCGCCCCGATGCACCGGCGAGAACGTCTGCGGGGCGTGCTCTATATGTCCGGTCGTTTGAATGGACAGCCATTCAGCGAGACGGACCGGGAATTCCTTGCCCTGCTACTGGACCAACTCACGGTCGCCATCGAGAATGCCGTGCTCTATGAATCGGAGCGACAGTACGCCCAGGATTTGATTCGCACTCGTGAGCAGTTGGCCCAGAGCGAAAAGATGGCCACACTGGGCCGCCTTTCGTCGGACATCGCCCACGAAGTCAACAACCCTCTGGGAATCATTCGAAACTACCTGCAATTGATCCGCGGTCAGGTCCGAAACCACCCCGAGGCGTCGCGGAATATAGAACTCGTGTCGGTGGAGGTTGATCGCATCGCCCGGATCGTGCGTCAGCTCCTCGATGCGTTCCATCCGGAGACGTCACGACCGGCTGCGGTCGACGTGGGCGCGGTCCTTTCGGAGGTGGTTCTGTTTCTTGCGCCTGAGTTGAGCCGGTGCGGCGTGACAATCACCCACTCTTCGCTCGCAGAACTGCCGCTGGTTGTTGGTGGCGCAGATCCTTTGCGGCAGGTATTCCTCAATTTGACGCTGAATGCGCGCGATGCCATGCCGGAGGGAGGCGAACTTCAGATTCACGTGAGTGTGGATGATCGATGGGTCAAAATCGCTTTGGCAGACCAGGGCAGCGGGATTACCCCCGAGAACCTGTCGAGGCTGTTTGAGCCCTTCTTCTCCACGAAACCGGCGGGCCACGGATCGGGGCTGGGACTTTCAATTTCCCGGAGCATCCTCGAAGGGTTTGGCGGAACCATCGAAGCGTCCAATGTCGCGCCCCCAGCGACCGGGGCTGTTTTCAATGTGCGTCTCCGCCGGGTTGATGCGCTCCCGGATCGGGATGATGCAGCAACTGAAACGATGGCGGGGAGCAAGCCAGCATGAGAGCACTGACAACCGAGCGCGAACTGACCGGACGTTCAAAGATGCTCGAACGTTCGACGGGGCGAATACTGATTGTCGATGATGAACCGCGGATGACGGCATCGTTGCGCGCGCTTCTGTCTGAGGAGGGCCATCAAACCGAGGGAGCCCTCTCCGGCGAAGAGGCGATATCGCGGATGAACAAGACGCCATTCGATGTTCTGATCGTCGACGTCCGTATGCCGGGCGTGGGGGGAATGGAGGTTTTGCGCGCGGCACGTGCGCAGAATCCAGACCGGCCCGTGATCATGATGACTGCGTACGCGTCGCTCGAATCTGCGGTCGGCGCCATCAACGAGGGTGCCTACGATTATCTCGTAAAACCAGTCGATCTGACGGAAATGCGACTGACGGTGCGTCGTGCGATCGAGAAACACCGGCTCGATCTGGCGCGCACAACGCTCATGGAAGAACTCGAGGAGAAGAACCGCACGCTCTCACGCCGCGTCGTGGAACTGAATGCGCTCCACGAAGTCGGTGCTGCGCTGTCAACCACGGGCGAGATCGACAGACTCTTGAAGGCGATCCTGAACCAGGCCACAGGCGTCATCGGCGTCAACTACGGGTCGATCATGCTTTTGAATCCCGAGCGGGAGACTCTGTCCGTGGTGGCTGCGAGCGCGTCCGGTGTCGACCGATTCGACCATCTGGAACTTCCGGTGGGGGATTCCATCGCGGGCCACGTCACCTCGACCGGGGAACCGCTCATCATCGAGGACGTCGAGAGTGACACTCGTTTTCGCCGGCGCAACCGTCCCCAATTTGAAACAAAGTCCCTGATTTGCGCCCCTCTGAAGACGCCCAACGGGGTACTGGGAGTCATCAACCTGTCGGACAAACGCGACCGCCAGGCATTCACTCGCGAGGACCTCCGTCTGCTGGTGACACTGGCGGCGCAGGCGGCGATGGCGATCGAGGACGCGCGGCACTTCCAACAGGTTCGCCGGCAACTGGGCGAAGTCACGGCGCTGCATGAGTTATCGAACCGTCTGGCGGAGGTTGAGCGCACCGATCAGATGGTGGAAGCCGTCTTCGACACGCTGATTCAACTGACAGGCAACGATCATGTGCAGTGGTGGGAATGGCAATCGGACCGGAGTGGAATCGCATTACGATCATGCCGGGCTGGAGAAGATTCCCTGAGACCGGGGGAGCCGTTATTTGCTCCGATGACTCAGGACGAATTGAACGATGAAACGTTCTGCGGCAAGGCGGTGGTGGATCTGCTGCGCTGCTCTGAACCGGGTTGCTCCATCGAAAGTGTTTTGAGCGTGCCCGTCCGGTCATCGGAACATCCGCTGGGCGCGTTCGTGGTCGCGCGCTGCCGCAAGACGCCCTTTTCCGATCATGAACGCCACTTAGTAAGTCTTGCGTGTTCACAGGCAGAGCGGATTTTCGAGCGGCAACGCGCGCTCCTGAATGCCACGCGGCTGGTCACCATGGGCAAGATGATTTCGGAAATCTCGCACGATCTGCGCAAGCCACTGACCAACATCCGTGGAAGTTTGCAGGTCTTGCGCGGACGCGTGGAGCCGGGACCAGAAACAAGTGAGATTCTCGAATCCACTGATCACGAGATTGTCCGGCTGGCCACGCTGGTCACGGAACTGGTCGATTTCGCCAACCCGAAGCGGTATCGCACTGAGCGGCGCGATCCAGGCCCCATCTTGCGACGGGCGGTGGGATTGATAGAACGCGGGGCCGCCAAGCACGAGATTACTCTGACGACGGACGTCCCGGAGCAGTTGCCATCGATCTTCTGCGACGAGAACCAAATCATCGAGGCGCTTCTCAATATTCTCTCCAACGCAATCGACGCGATGCCAAAGGGCGGAACACTGGCGGTCAAGGCAACCGTCGGTGTCATCGAGCCGGATGGCGGGCAGAAACTGGTGATCTCGGTGCGTGACAACGGTCATGGGATGCGGCCGGGCGAGGTGAGCCGGATCTTCGAGCGTTACTACACGACCAAATCATCGGGCACGGGACTGGGGCTGGCGATCGTGCAGCGGATCATCCGAGCCCATGGCGGAGAGGTGCGGGCGGAGAGCACGCCCGGCGAGGGCACCACGTTCTATCTCGAACTGCCGGTGCGCTAATCGGCCGACCGGGTGGTATGCCAGAATTTGCAGCATTTGGTTCAGGGAATTCACAGGTTGTCCGATAGTGCAGGTAGGGAGAACCGGTCGATCATGGCGGCACGGAACGCAACAGGAGACAATGCGGTCAAGCTTCTGGTCATCGATGATGACCCAAAGGTGCCTTGGATCCTTTCCGAGCGCCTGCCGGAGCAGTACCAGGTGATTTCGGCGTCGGACGGTTACGAGGGGATTCAGCTCGCGTCTACAGAGCGGCCCTCGCTCATTCTTCTGGACATCATGATGCCGGGCATGTCGGGGCTTGAGGTTTTGGAACGGCTCCGTCATGCGCAGACTGCGAGCGATATCATTATGCTCTCCGGTCATGGAGACACGGAGAACGTGGTTCGGTCGATCCAGCTCGGCGCGGCAGAGTTCATCAGCAAGCCGTTCGATCCGGCCGAGGTTGAGATTCATCTGCGCAAGGTCCTCGAATCGAGGGCTTTGCGGCATGAAAACGCGCAGTTGCGCGAGTCGTTGAAATCGCGATTCGAGACATTGATCGGCGACTCGGCGGCCGTGCGGCGGGTGAAAGGGATACTTGAAGAAATCGCCGACAGTGATCTGACGGTTCTCATTCGGGGCGAGAGCGGCACCGGCAAAGAAGTCGTGGCCCGCTTACTCCATGCCGGCTCGCAGCGCGCGAAGGAAGCATTCACAAAGGTGAATTGTGCGGCGATCCCCCGGGAGTTGCTCGAAGCGGAGTTGTTCGGATACGAGAGGGGGGCTTTCACCGGCGCAAACCGCATGAAACCGGGGCGTTTCGAGGCGGCCACCAAGGGAACGATCTTCTTGGACGAAATCGGGGAAATGCCTCTCGAATTGCAGTCCAAGCTCTTGCAGGTTTTGGAACAGCAGGAGTTCGTGCGGGTCGGCGGGCTGCAGACCATCAAAGTCGATGTGCGCATCGTCTGTGCCACCAATCGCGATCTGGAGGTCGCGATTGCTGATCGCCAGATGCGCGATGATTTGTATTATCGCCTCAACGAGATTACCGTCACGCTGCCCTCGCTGCGCGAGCGGTCGGAAGATATTCCGCTGCTCGTCGATCACTTTATCCAGAAATACAATACCGCTTACTCAAAGAGCTTCTCTGGTCTCAGCGCCGAGACGATGCAGAAACTGGTCGCGTATCCCTGGCCGGGAAACGTGCGCCAGTTGGAGAATCTCGTCAAGCAGATCGTCGTTCGCCAGGACGAGGAGGTCATTGACGAGATTCTGCGACGTCCGCAACCGGCTGTGCGTCTGGCGGGTGCCGCTGCCGGGGTCGCGGAACCGGTCATTGTCTCGTCCGAGGGCAACGGTTACTCGCTCAAGCACCGTGTGGGTGCTGCTGTCGCGCGAGAGGAACGCACTCTGATCGCAGATGTCCTGCAAAAGACCAACTGGAACCGCCGCAAGGCCGCCGACATTCTGGAAATCAGCTACCGCTCGCTGCTCTACAAGATCAAAGAATACGGGTTGTCGAAGTCGGAACTGTAGCGGGACTACCCGGGAGTGTCTCCGACTCCGGTTGCCGCTTGCTGCGCTGGTGTCACTCGCTGGTTGAAGTCAGTGGTCCACGCAATGTGTGCCCCTGGCCGCTGGCGCGTGTTGAAAAAACTCCCTCGATCAAGTCGAAAGCCTGATTGCACGGGTGCCACGGACACTCAACGGCGGCTACAGGCTGACTCAGCCACCGTCCATGCTCAGGTCCCCGACGGCGCGGGCGGCACAATTGAAAACCCGAGCTGCTGCAGCAGGCCAACCGTGTCGAAGTACACCCATTGCTCAACGATTTTCCCGTTGGCGACCCGGTCAATCCCCATACCCGAGAAGCGAACTGACTTTCCCGTGGGCGGAATGCCATGCAGAAGACCCGTATGAGTCCCCGTGATCGTCCACCTGTCGATGATGTTGTCTCCGGAAACAAGCACGGTGTCGAAGGCGATCTTGAAATCCGGAAGCCCGGCATGACCCCACTTGTAGAATGCCTTGAGCGATTCAAGACCACGGATGTCCGCGGGAGCGCCGCAGTCGTGGACAACGACCGCCGGATCGATGATTTGATCCAGCAGATCCAGGTTGGGGGTGTTTCGGGCCTCCCGGTACGTCGACAAGATCCTTTTCGCCTCTTCTTGTGTCAGGCCGGACGTGACCGACGGCTGACACGACAACCCCAAGACCATCGTCGCCGATAGGACTCCCAGCAAGAGAATGCGGCCAATCTTCGTGTGCTCTATTCGCATGATTCCCTCCTTGAATGGCGGCAAGATGGCATCGCGCGCGTCAGGAAATCAACCACAACTCAACAATCACCCTGGTGTACAACGGGAGTTTTCACGATTTGGCGTGGCCGTAGTCTTTGATTTGGGACTTCGAGACGGATAGTTTACCAGTTGGGAGCGAATGGATGCCCGAACTTCCCGACATTGTCGTGTATATCGAGGCCTTGGAATCCCGCGTTCTTGGCCAGCCAATCGAGAAGATTGATATTCGCAACCCATTTGTATTGCGCACGGTCAGCCCGCCGATTGTCGCTGCACACGGCCGACGGGTTGTCGAGTTGCGTCGCATCGGCAAACGCATCGTCCTCGGTCTTGACGGCGGTTTGTTTATCGTTATGCATCTGATGATTGCCGGCCGATTGCGCTGGCGTCCCCCCGGAACAAAACCGGTCGGCGGCAAACTGACCCAGGCCGCATTCCATTTCCCAAATGGAGTTCTCTTTCTGACCGAGGCCGGGAGCAAACATCGTGCCTCGATCCATCTGGTCCAGGGAGACGACGGACTGGAGCCGTTCGAGCGCGGCGGTCTCGAAGTGCTGGAGGCAACGGTCGAACCATTCGCATCCCGTCTCCGCGCCGAGAATCACACGCTAAAACGCGCCCTCACCGACCCGACTCTATTCAGCGGTATCGGCAACGCCTATTCCGATGAAGTCCTTCATCGCGCACGCCTGTCGCCACTCACACTCACCAACAAGCTCTCCGACAGTGAAGTCGCGCGGCTATTCGACGCGGCGCGTGATACACTGGTCGAGTGGACCGCGCGGTTGCGTGCAGAATGTGGCGATGAGTTTCCGGAGGAAGTAACAGCGTTTCGCGAGGGCATGGCCGTGCACGGTCGATTCGGTCTCCCCTGCCCAGACTGCGGCGCGCCGGTGCAACGAATCCGCTACGCCGACAACGAGACCAACTACTGTGCGCGCTGCCAGACCGGCGGACGACTCCTCGCGGACCGGGCGCTGTCGCGTTTGCTCAAGTCAGATTGGCCGAGATCGATCGATGAGTTGGATGCGTGACGGGTGTGCATCTCGTGGCCCTGACCCCCGGTCAGGGCTTGCACAGATCACGAAACTCGCATCTGGGCAAACTGGCTTGCAGAAACGAGGGTGAGTTACGCGAGCCTGACCGGGGGTCAGGGCCACCCGGTCGGTTTCTAATACTCGCGCGGCACCCAGACCGAATCCGGATATGGGAGCGAACCATTGATGTCCCGTACGAATGAAAGATGTCGTCGTAGTTCATCCCGCCACTCTGCGAACGATCCAAGATCTCTTGCCCTGAACGCATGAATTGCGTTGCGGCGTTGTTGTATCAATGCGACGTATGGATCCCAGTTCGGTCCGTTCGTCCAGATTCTCCGGACGAAAAATTGGCGGAGAGATTCTAGATTACATCCAT
>JAGVEK010000328.1 GCA_020058315.1 Candidatus Zixiibacteriota bacterium | reverse complement strand
TGGCGACTCGTGAATCCTCCTGACGCACGATCCGGTCGAGCAGAATAATCCCCGAAAGATTGCTGGCCGCGACCAGCACGATCAGAAAGAAGAAAATCTCCCGGACATGACGGGAAAATGATACCGGCCTGCCGCCGGGATCCGGCTTGAGTGGTTCATCCATCTCGATCTTCCGTCCGCGTTGTAACATCTCTGGACCTGCCGCGGTGCCTTCTATACATTATCGGCTGTCATCAGCAGCCGTTGACCGGTGACTGACTAAGGACCACACAGGAAGGAGCGTGCAATGGCGGCTGATCAGCCCGCTACGGAACGCAAACTATTCGGTCTTGTCCCACGCTGGAGTGGTCTTTCTCCCGCAGTCAGATTCATCGCGATCTTCCTTGTCACGCTGGGAATACTATCCATCATCTACCCGCAGCTTTCGATTCGGTACAATGCGCAGATGCTGCAATTCATGGCGGCGACCGCCTCGGCGGTTGGATTTGGGCTGAAGATGCTTGGCGAGAGCGTCACCGTCGATGGACGCTATATCATCTCGCCGGGGCTCTCAGTCGAAGTGATCGAAGAGTGCACAGGCGCATACGAGGTCATTATCTTCTGGGCCGCTGTTCTGGCGTATCCGGCCCGCTGGCGCGCAAAGTTCATCGGTGTGCTGGGCGGGATGATGGCCCTACTGCTGATCAATGTCCTGCGCATGATGTTTCTTGTGGCTGTTGGCAGCCGGTGGCCCGAATCGTTCCAGTTTATGCACATCTACTTCTGGCAGGCGACGCTGATCCTGATGATCGTCAGTGTCTGGATTCTTTGGATCAAGCTGGTCGCGAACAGACCCGCTCGCTGACCGGTGGAAATATGTGGCGCACGCTCCTATGGTTCATCCTCCGGCTCGTCGCAGCCTCAATCGTCCTGTACATTGTGTGGGAATGGAAGGGACAGGTTGGTTACGCGCTGCTGTTTCGGCAGGCGGCTCTCCCGGTGTACAGTTTGCTCGGGATTGAACTGGCGTCCCTTCGCGAAGCGCTGGACATTGTCGTGGACCGATTCTACAACATCCTTCCCTTTCTCAGTCTCATGGCGGCGATGTGGGGAATCAGTTGGAAACGCCGGGGCTGGGGATCGCTTGCCGGTTTTGGAACCATTGTCGCCTGGCACATCGGTTTTACCCTGATTGTCCGTTCGATCATTCTCGCCCATCAACTCGACCCGGTCGCATACCGGCTGCTGTCCCCCTGGTTCCTGTTCTCGGATGCGCTTCCTCTCCTGCTTTGGGTGACCATCTGCAACAACCCTCTCTTCACGGCTCTCAAACATGTGCGCGGACCGCAGCAGGGATGAAGTGCGCAGCAAAATCATGAACTGATTCTGCGCGAGTCAGATGACGATGGCATTCCTCCGACGCTCCTCAAGCATCTCCTTTGCTCTGATTGTTCTCAGTTGCCTGATAGTTCTGTTTCTGCTGTATGGTAAGCGCGATCCGTTGGGCAATCTCGAATCGGTGCGCGTGGTGCGAATCCTCGATGGCGACACGGTTGAGCTGGCCGATGGTCGCGTTGTGCGTCTCATCGGCATCGACACACCGGAGAAGGGACAGCCGGGTGCCGACTCGGCGACCATCTGCAACACCACGCTTGTTCTGGGCAGGACCGTGCGCCTGGAGTACGGCCATGAAAGATCAGACCGCTATGGCCGGACTCTGGCGTATCTCTACATCGATGGCCGCATGGTCAACCGTGAGATTCTGAATGCCGGCTGGGCATACTGCTACTTCTTCCAGAAGAACCTCAAGCACGGACGCGAGTTGGTCCAGGCGCTCGACGCAGCCATGGACGGGCATCGGGGTCTCTGGAGAGAGCCGCGCCCGGAAACCGCGGATCACTACATCGGTTCAAACGCCGGATTTCGATTCCACAGGCCGAACTGTCCCAGCGTCGCCGACATCAGGAAAGATGCGATCGTCGTCTACACCGCAAGAGACTCAGCTTTCTACCACGGTTTCAGCCCCTGCCGGAACTGCGCGCCGTAGGGTGGCTGCCTCGCCCCTCACCCCCGGCCCCTCTCCCAAAATTGGGAGGGGAGAAATGCAAATTGGGACGCAACAGTGGAAATCACGGCAGGCAAGCTCCCTCTCCCTCTTGGGGAGAGGGCTGGGGTGAGGGGGGCACCGTGCGCGCGCGGCCTCGCCATTGCCCTGTAATTGCAAGAGCGACAGCACAATAACGCCGCCAAGCGTCACCACCTTGTGTCCCCGATGCCAGACCCGATTCCTGCGGCGTGATCGGGATCGCGGACAGGTTT
The DNA here is from genome assembly GCA_020058315.1 of Candidatus Zixiibacteriota bacterium. Classification (GTDB taxonomy): domain Bacteria; phylum Zixibacteria; class MSB-5A5; order WJJR01; family WJJR01; genus JACRMA01. The sequence goes on along the minus strand of JAGVEK010000328.1, from coordinate 552 downwards.
TGTCCTATTTGAATTGCTGACTATTCCGCTTGACAGTCTATCCCGGTGATTCGATATTGTTGTCAACGAAACGGGAGGTGGCGGTGCCGGAGGATTCCGGTGCTCCGGCCTTCCTTGCACCGCTGTCCGTTTCGGATTACGTACTTGTCGTTGACATTAAGGGGCAGAAGCAACTCGGGTTGGTCGTAACCGTTGTGCTTGGCGACGGCTGGTGGGGGACGGGTGCCCCAAAGGCACCAGGCGACGGTGGTTCGTGCGAATTCAACCTCCAGAGGCCGAGATGATGAGGGAATCATCCGGGGCTCTGGTTCAAACCTTTTTCATCGGGAGGTGTTCTGTGTACACCCGTATCGTGTTCTGCCTGTGCGCCGTGCTGGTCGCACTCGCTGCTACGACAGCGGCGCAGGGTGGAGTGCCGCAACGCATCATTCACCAGGGGATTCTGTTGGACGGCATGGGAAATCCTGTCACCACTCCGGTCACCGTTCGCTTCAAGTACTACGCTGACTCGTTGGCGGTGGCACCAGTATTCGCAGAGACGCTTCTGGTGGT
>JAGVEK010000310.1 GCA_020058315.1 Candidatus Zixiibacteriota bacterium | reverse complement strand
TCGCGCGCTCTGGTATGGCCTTACTCTGGCCTGCTGTGCATTCATCTTCCCGAATACCGCCCGTGCCGACGAATTCGCCAAGCGCAATAATGAAGGCAATCGCCTGCTCAAGAAAGGGGAGCTCGACCAGGCCCTGCAGCGATACGGTGAGGCCAAGGTCGAGCGTCCCGATCGGCCCGAAGTCGATTACAACATCGCCAATGTCTACCATCTGGAAGGCAAGCTCGACTCGGCAGCGATGGAATACCAGAACGCTCTCTCAACCCTGACCGGCCCTGTCGCGCCCAATGCCAGCTACAATCTCGGTAATACGTATTTCCGCCAGCAGAAGTATGGCCCTTCAATTGAAGCCTACAAGCAGGCGCTAATCGAGAACTCAAGCGACCGTGATGCCAAACACAATCTGGAACTCGCGCTGCGCCGTATGCAGGCCGACTCCACCAAGAAACGGCAGCAAGATCAACAAGACAAATCTGACTCCACCCAGAAAAAGCAGGATCAGAAAAAGGACGAGCAGAACGACCAGCAGAAGAAAGACTCGACCCAGCAGAATCAGCAATCACAAGAGGACAAGAAACCCGATTCGGCTCAAGGCCAGCCTCCGCCGAACAGCCAGGACAATCCTCAGACCGGGGACCAAAAGCAGCAGCAGCAACAACAATCCCAGCCGGTCGGGATGACCAAAGAGGATGCCAAGCGGCTCCTCGATGCTTTGAAGAACGATGAACTCAAAGTGCAACGTCTCCGCGCGCAACATCCCGTGCAAGAGAGAACTGTGACCAAGGACTGGTGATGGCGATATCGAGGTGCCGACCCATCGTGAAACCCACTCCGCAACCGTCCGCTCAAGTTCGGGCAAGGGGCTTTCAGCCCTTTGAACTCCGGTCTGAATGGCGCGCGTCCGGTGTCTTTGCACGTCCCACCTGTTCATTCGGGATGGGAGGGCGAGTCTCCTGCCAAGCCTTTTTCCACGAGAAAGAGAAGGCTCGGCAGAGGACTCGCCCTCCCGCCTTGCTCTTAGCGCGCTCGTCCGATCCAAGACAGGAAGGCCCCGCTACCGATCGCACGAGAGCCCGAAAGCCCCTCGCACCCATCCTCCTCTCGATCTTCCTGCTCCTGTGGACTCTGCCCTCCTGGGCCGGAAACTCAATCACCGCCACGGTCGACAAAACCAACGTGTCGCTCGGCGGCTACTTCACGCTCACGTTGACCGTCGAAAGCGATGCGCAAATAGTGCCGGAGCCTGCGTTGCCGGCGCTGGATGCCTTCGATGCCTACTCGTCCGGCCAGAGCCAGAACATCACCTGGGTCAACGGTCGCATGAGTTCCTCTGTTTCTTACACCTACGTTCTGTCTCCGAAGAACGAGGGGCAGTTCACGATCGGCCCGGCCACCGTCCGTTCCGGTGGCCAGACTTTTTCCAGTGCACCGATCGTGGTCACGGTCACCCCGGCACGCACCGCGCCGCAGCCTCAGACTCCCTCGGCGGCCCCGAAGAGCGCCCAGAATGTTCCACGGTCCGACGACCGCCAGATATTCATCACCGCGGAACTGGACCGCGAAACAGCGTTCGTCAATCAGCCGGTCACCTACGTCTTCCGTTTCTACCAGGGAGAACCGCTGCTCGCCAACCCGGAATACTCGCGCCCGTCTTATCCCGGGTTCTGGGTGGAGGACCTGCCGCCTCAGCGCAAGTTCGCCACGGTCATCAACGCTGTCCGCTACGATGTGACTGAGATCCGCACTGCACTGTTTCCCACTGATGCGGGGATCAAGACCATCGGCGCGGCAGATGTTAAAGCCACTGTCAGAAGCCGTCGCCGTCCGGCCCGGCGCGATCCATTTGGGATGTTCGATCAGGATCTCTTCAACCTGATGGATCGTGGTGAATCGATCAATCTGAGCACCAAGTCTGTCCGGCTGACTGTCCTCCCCCTGCCTCTCGACGGCAAACCCGCCGACTTCGGCGGCATGGTGGGAAAGTTTACTCTCGATGTGCAGGCCGATGTGCGCGCCGTCAACGCCGGCGATCCGATTACCGTCAAGGTGACTGTCACCGGCGAGGGCAACATCAAATCCGCGCCCGCTCCCCGGTTCGATTCAAATGCTGTTTTCCGTTCTCTCCCAGCCGGCACCTCCGAACAAATCTCCACTGCCGACTACAAAGTCAGTGGCAAGAAAGTCTATGAGTATGTCTTCATTCCGCAGCGGCCCGGTTCGTATCGCCTGCCGTCGTTCTTGATTTCGTATTTTGATCCCGATTCCCGCCGGTACCACACTTTGCAGACCGACTCTCTGGCTGTGACGGCGACCGGATCCGCGGCTGACTTCACCATCCCGCAGTTGCAGTTGAATAAGGATCAGATTTCCGATCTCGCTTCGGATGTTCGCTTCCTCAAGACCGATGGCCACAGCCTCCGCCGTCATAGCGACATCGGGTTCTTCGGCTGGCCCTTCTGGGTCGGGCACGTTCTCCCAATGCTTGGCCTGGTGGGATTCATCGCCTGGAGGCGCGAGGCTTTGAGAACCGCCGCCGATCCCGTCGGTCGCCGCCGCCGGACCGCATACCGCACAGCGCTGACACACCTGTCTAAGGTCGCCGATGGTTCCGCCAAGGCAATCGACAACGTTGCCGCCGCGCTTCTCCAATACCACAGCGATCGTTTCAATCGCCCCGCCTCGGGCGTGCTCCGCGACGAAATGCGCGATGACTTCACCCGCGAGGGTGTTTCCACGAGTCACATCGGAGAATTCCTCTCGCTTCTGGATGAATGCGACCGCAGCCGTTACGGCCGCGCCACAGCGGACAACCACGGCGGTGCAGTCGCGCACCGCGCCAAACAGGTTCTGGCGCGTCTGGAGGGCATCACCAAATGACCCGTGATCTTTCGATGCGCTCCCACCCTCAACATCGGGCACCAGCCAGCAAAGGTGGCACGGGCGTCCCGCCCGTGGTCCCCACGGGAGTTTTCACCTTTAGCAAAGAACGTGGCGCAGCCGCCCTCGGCTGCGTGCGCAGGCGAGGCCGCCTGCGCCACACTCTCCTGTCGCTCGCCGCGCTCATCCTGGTGGCAACGTCTGCATTGCCCGCCCGCGCCCAATCCCCCGGCCCGCTTTTCAACGATGCCGCCTCCGCCTACCAGCGCGGCCGCTTCGATTCCGCCGCGGCCGGATTCCAGAAACTGGTCCGAATGGGTGCCGACGACGCGCGCGTCTGGTACAATCTCGGCAATACCCAATACAAAATGGGCCAGATTGGACACGCGCTCGTCTCGTACTATCGCGCCCGCCGCATCGACCCCCGCGACGCCGACATCAACGCCAACATCCGTTACGTCCGTTTGTTTGCCGCCGACAAGATGGAACCGGTAGGTGATTTCTTTCTGGAGCAATGGTGGCAGGCGTTAGTGCGGCCGATGTCGGTTTATGAGACCCGCTGGCTGGCGGCACTATTCTTCTGGATCGCGGCAGGCCTCACCGTCTGGAGACTCTGGCCGCAAGCGCGCCGCTCGATTCCGCCTCGGCTTATCCTCGCCGTCTGGTGCGTCTGGCTGCTGACAACCGGCGCCGCCGCCACCTGCTACGTCCGCGACACCGTCACCCGATCCGGTGCCGTGATCGCCACCCAGACGAATGTCCGAGGCGGCCCCGGCGATGAGTACGCCCTCCAGTTTGTTGCCCACGACGGCCTCATGGGAACCATCGAGCGCACCGAATCCGGCTGGCACCTCGTCCGTTTCCCCAACGGCGCCAAAGGCTGGTTAATGACCGCCGACTTCGAGATTATCTAATTCGGACCGATCACAGACCCGGCGCCGGGGCGGTCGTTCAGAACATCGCCCAGAATGTCTGCTTTGTCCGCCTTGTCCATTGTGTCCACTTGTTCCACTTTGTCCACGTCCCCTTCGCGTTTCCCCGTTGACACCCGCCCCGCCCCCCCCGATGTTGATCCGCACCGTGTCTCCGGCGGTCCCTGTATGGCGAACTCGACCTCACGAAGC
>JAGVEK010000402.1 GCA_020058315.1 Candidatus Zixiibacteriota bacterium | reverse complement strand
TCAGGCTCAAGGGTGGCTGCCGCAAGCGTCGTGGGCGGGTGTTCTTCCCGATTCTCCGAGAACAACACGGGTCTAAAGACCCGTGGCGCCTCAGAGGAACAAAGATCCTTGGAGAGCAGACAGAGCAGTATTGTCAGATAAGCAGTGACCAGAGGATGGAATCTGTGCTGCCACTGGCTCGGCAGATATGAGGATCCTGAGATGCGCCGCATTGCCGCCATAATCATTCGCCGGTGGATTTCGACCCCCCGCGTGATGTGGCCGCCCGCTCGAAAATGTCGGGCAGGCAGCGGCGCAGCGCTTCCTCGATCAGAAAAAAGGTTCGCTGGTATTGCTCGCGCGGGCTGCCAATGGGGTCGGGGATGACATACTGGGAGAGGGCGTTCGGGTGGCTGGGAAATGCGCGCAACATGTAGAGTCGCTCGGGTGGCACTTTCATGCCCCGGCAAAAGTCATGGTGGTCAGCGGCGAGTGCAAGAACGAGATCTGCCCGGTCCAGAAGCTCCGGTGTCGCTGCCTGTGAACGGTGCTGGTGGATGTCGACGCCGTAGCTGGCGGAAACCTCCACGGCAAATTCAGTCGCGGGCATCCCGACCAGTCCCATCGTACCGGCGGATGCGACGGCAATCGAGGGCGGGAGCCCGCCACGATCTGCCAGGAGTTTCTTGAGCAGTCCTTCCGCCATGGGGCTGCGGCACGTGTTTCCTGTACAGATGAAAAGAACCAGAAACGATTCGGCGGGATAGTCGTCAGTCATGTGACCCGGTCAATTGGCATCATCCCGTTGAGCGGGTCCAAGACGCTCAGCCGTCAGTGCCTGCTTCCAGATTTGCGCTGGAATGGCGCCATCACGGACAAGACGGACACGATTCCCGCTGCAGTCAAGAATGGTTGACGATTCATGCCGCCTGAAGATCGCTGGTCGTGCCCAAATCATCTCGTGCTCCGCCACCTGCCTCGTCAACCAAAGGTTTTCTGCCCGCGAAGACAACACCAAACCGGAGGGATTTGCGCTGGTTGCTACCAGAGGACGATCCAGCTTGCGGCACAACTGATGGATCAGCGGCTCCGGGGATACGCGGACACCCACGGTCTGTCTCCCCCCGCCTAAGCCACGAAAGACCTTGCTACGAGTCGGCAAGATCAAAGTCATGGGTCCCGGCCAGAATGCCTCAGCCAGCGATTCGGCCCACTCGGGAAGGGTGATTCCCCAATCGGCAAGAGCTTGGCGGTCTGGAAAAAACACCGAGAATGGCTGGCCTTCCGGTCGCCCTTTGATCAGACGAACCCTCGCGAGACCTTTGTTGCTCGTCGCGTCGGCACTCAGGGCGTATTGCGTTTCGGTTGGCAGCACGGCGACGCCACCGCCGGCCAAATGACGAAGCACCCCCTGCAAGGAATGCACGGATGGGTGCGCACGATTGAATCGAATGATTCCGGGGTCGCTCATTTCGATCTGCCAACCTGCTCAAACGTCATCTGAGCCTTTGATCGGGATGATCACTCTACAAGTAAGCGTCCCATCGGCCTTCCGCCTTGAGTCTGTCGGTCAAATCTCGGATTTCGTCGATACGCGATTTGTGTGCCACGAATGTGATATTGCCGGTCCGCACAATGACCAGGTCTGCCACTCCGAGGGCGCAGATGAGGTCATCTGTTTCGTTGTAGATCGTCAGGTCGAAGGAATGCAGCGGGTACGCCTGACCGACGATCACATTGTGCTCAGGCCCGCCTTTCTTCAGGCGGCCGAGAGCCAGCCAGCTTCCGACATCATCCCACGCGAGGTCGGCCTTGATTACGATGACATTATTGGCGTGTTCGAGCACGGCCTTGTCAATGGAGATACAAGACGTGGTGGCGTAAAGTTCCTTGAGCGCCTCGGGCTGGCCGGGCGTCCCGATCGACTTGCTATACCGCGTGAGCGCGGCGTGGTTCTGCGGCTGATGTGCTCTGAGAGAGTCCAGAAGCGTTCTGGCTGTCCAGACGAAGATCCCCGCATTCCACAGGTGACGGCGGTCATAGTAGTAATCCTGCGCCGTGTTGCGGTCGGGTTTTTCACGGAATGCTTCGACCTGGTAGGAGGCGATTCCTTCGGATGTTGCAAAGTGAGAACCAAGCTCGATGTATCCATAGCCAGTTTCGGCGCGAGTGGGAGTGATGCCAATCGTGATCAAGTGCGGCTCGCTGGTGGCCAGCCGGACTCCCTCTCTGAGGACACGGCGTAGCGTGGCGGCCGGCTGGATGGCATGATCCGCCGAGAGAATAACGAGTGTCGCATCGGGATCTTTCGCAGCGAGTTCGATAGCCGCCCAGCCGATGGCCAGGCAGGTGTTGTTGCTGCTGGGCTCAGTGAGCACGTTAGCATGAGGCACGCTTGGGACGCAGTCGCGCACGGCATCGCCGATTTCTTCGCCCGTCACCACCCAGATTCGCTCAGGAGGGAAGTCCGGGGCGATCCGGTCAATCGTCGCTTCCAGCATGGTTTTATCGGACGTGATCGGAAGAAGCTGTTTTGGACGACCCCGTCGTGAAAGAGGCCAGAATCGTTCACCACGTCCGCCAGCCAGTATCACTGCATGTTCCACATATCCTCACTTTCATCCGAAACGGCGAGAGGACCAGTCCGCTTGGAAGGCCCATCGTAGGCGATCACAAGGATCGCCCCTACACGTTTGACCCGGCGCGTGCATAGGGGCAAAGCTTGTCTTCGCCCGATTCTCCCAGCTGAACCGCGAGCGGAAGGACTGTCGGGGAGGGTTTTGACATTCTTGAATCGGCTAATCATTTCACTGTCCGCTCGTAGGATTTCGAGGGTTGCCCGAGAGCCTGATCGTATGTACGACGCAACAGTTTCAGGTCCTCCCATGCATCCCTTTTGAAGTTGGGGTTGCGCAACAGGGCGGCGGGATGGAACGTCACGAGCATTTTCGCGCCCGCCACATCATAAAAGCGCCCCCGCATTTTGCCGAGAGGTGTCTTGGTATCCAGCAGGATCTGGGCCGCGATTCTTCCCAGCGAGCAGATCAGCTTGGGGGCAATCAGACGAATCTGCTCGGCCAGATGCGGCAGGCATGAATCGGACTCCTCCGGCAACGGATCACGATTTTCCGGCGGGCGGCATTTCAGGATATTCGCGATGTAGATCTCTTCGCGTTTGAGATCAATCGCCGATAGCATTTTGTCCAGCAACTGCCCGGCACGGCCCACAAATGGGATTCCGGAAAGGTCCTCATCACGTCCCGGTGCCTCGCCAACGAACATGATATCGGCGTTGGGATTGCCGACCCCAAAGACAAATTTCGTGCGCGAGTGTCCCAGCGGGCACTTTGTGCAGGTGTGAATCATCTCGTACAACTCATCCAGCGACTTCGCGCGCTTGGCACGAGGCTTATCGTCGAACAACTCAAGAGTCGGTTCGATCTGAAGAAGCTGGCGGAGCGCCTTGGCGGCAAGCAGTGATGTCTCGTCGGGAGTGGGCATGGGGTACACTCCTGCTACGCGTGCTGGGATGCTGGGACCGCCGCAAGTCTGTCCAATACACGATGGGCCAGTTCCCGCTTGGTTAGAAGCCCCGGACGATCGACTTGCCCGGCCCGGTCTATCAATAATGCGTCATTGCTGTCACTGCCAAATTCAGAGCCTGGCGCCGTCGGGTTATTGGCTACGAGCAAATCCAGATTCTTGCTTCTCAACTTCGCTGCGGAATCAAGCCTTGCCGGATCGGTTTCCAGTGAGAAACCGACAAGGAACTGCCCCCGCTGCTTGCGTGCCCCCATGGCGGCCAAAATGTCCGGGGTCGGTTCCAAATGCAACTGCGGGGGGCCGTCGGCCTTGGGGAGTTTGTGAGTTTCGGGATGGGACATACGCCAGTCGCTGACCGCTGCGACCGCAATCGCAGCCGAGCACGAATCGAATCGTGCCAGCGCGGCATTGTACATTTCTTGCGCGGTTTCGACATGGACAACCTCCACCCCCGGCGGGGCTGAGAGCATAGTCGGGCCGCTGATGAGAATCACCTGAGCGCCGCGTTCCTGGGCGGCTTGGGCAATCGCATAACCCATCTTTCCTGAGGAACGATTCGTGATCACTCGGACCGGATCAATGGGTTCGATTGTCGGTCCGGCGGTCACAAGAATTGTCTTCCCGGCCAGGTCGTGCCCAGTGGGGACCGCGAAAAGTGCCTCAGCAGCCGCGACAATCGTCTCCGGTTCGGCCATGCGTCCGACACCGACAGTGTGGCAGGCCAGGAGCCCGACCGTCGGGTCGACCATGTGAACTCCACGGGACCGGAGTCTCTGCATGTTCTCCTGGACAGCGGGGTGATTGTACATGTCCGTGTTCATCGCGGGAGCGAGCATGACAGGAGCAGTGACCGAAATCAAGAGCGTGGTGAGCATGTCGTCCGCCAAACCATTGGCGTAGCGGCCGATGAAGTTCGCGGTGGCCGGCGCGACAATCGCCAATTCAGTCCAGTCCGAGATGTCGATGTGACGTGTTCCGACATAACGGTTTGCCGGGAATACTTCGAGTAACACTTCACGCTCGGATAACGTCTCCATTGTCAACGGAGTGATGAAGTGGGCAGCATTCTTGGTCATCGAGACCCAGACATCGGCTCCCTTGTCCTTCAGACGGCGACACAAGTACGCGGACTTGTAGGCAGCAATGCCGCCAGTGATGCCCAGTAGAATGTGACGGCCTTGGAGAGCGCTCATGGCTTTATCCTTCTGTCCCAAGTAAGCGTTGAGAGCGCATAGCCGTGCGCCTCTACGGGAAAGTTGGTTCGGACTTGTCTTCTCTGAGCATTCACGATGAATCAGCCTCAATGCCTGAAGTTGCGCACTCCGGAAAAGACCATGGCGACACCGTGATCGTTGCAGGCGGCGATCACTTCTGCGTCGCGCTTGGAGCCACCGGGTTGAATGACCGCAGTTGCCCCGGCTTCCGCGGCGGCGAGCAAGCCGTCGGCAAAGGGGAAAAAGGCGTCGGAAGCGACCGCTGAACCAACGGTGCGCGGGC
>JAGVEK010000249.1 GCA_020058315.1 Candidatus Zixiibacteriota bacterium | reverse complement strand
CAGCCTCGGCGGCGACCCGATTTGTCGCCGCAGGATGCTGGACTCCGCTCCCGTACGAGCGTGGGGCGATCTCGGTGGCACGGGCATCCTGCCTGTGGCCAACGCGCGGATATCACCGCAGCGGGTCCATGTGGCGCGGGCGCCCTCGCCCGCGATCATGGACCGCAGGCCCATGTCACATTGTGCTCGCGCACGAGACAATGTATCTTCCCGCTTCGCCCTTTGGCGGGCGACGGAGGTTTGATCGTTATGCCAGCACTGGTCGAATGTGTACCCAATTTCTCCGAGGGACGGCGCCCTGAGATCGTCGATGCCATTATTGCGGCAGCTCTCGAAGACAGTCATGTCATCCTGCTCGACAAGGAGATGGATGCCGACCACAATCGTTCGGTTGTGACTCTGGTCGGGGAACCCGAGGCAGTTGCGGATGCCGTTCTGCGTTCGGTCCGCAAGGCAGCCGAACTGATCGATATGCGCACTCACCGCGGCGAGCACCCGCGCATGGGCGCCACAGACGTCATCCCCTTTGTTCCCATCAGCGGCATCGATCTTGCCGAATGTGCCGCCCTCGCGCGCAATCTCGGTCGGCGCATCGGAGAAGAACTGGCCATCCCAGTCTATCTCTACGAGGCCGCAGCCTCACGCCCCGACCGCGAAAACCTGGCCGCTGTGCGGCGGGGCGAATACGAGGGCATCAGAGAAGCCATCGAGATTGATCCCAACCGCCGGCCCGACTTTGGTCCGGCAGTGATGAATCTCAAGGCCGGAGCGACCGCAGTCGGGGCGCGCATGCCGTTGGTCGCCTATAACTGCTACCTCGACACCAACCGGCTGTCGGTGGCCAAGGCGATCGCCAAAGCGATTCGCTTCGGCGATGGCGGCCTGCGTTATGTGAAAGCGCTCGGATTCGATATCAAGGACCGGGGCTGTGTCCAGGTCTCGATGAATTTGGTGAACTACCAGAAGACGCCCATCTACCGGGTTTTCGAAATGATCAAGTCCGAGGCGGCGCGATGGGGGGCGCGCGTCACCTCGTCCGAGATCGTCGGGCTGACTCCTGCCAGGTCGCTCTACGATGTCGCCGAGCATTATCTGCAACTTGAACGATTCTCGACTGAACAGGTTCTCGAGGAGAAGCTCCGTACCGCGACGGCGCGGCAAATGGAGAAGACCGGGTGGATGTTGTTTGCCGATCATGTCGCTTCCGCCGAACCGGCACCCGGTGGCGGGTCCGTTTCGGCCGCTGCCGGGGCATTGGCCGCCGCGCTTTGCGCGATGGTGAGCCGGCTCACGATTGGGAAAAAGAAATACGCCGATGTCGCCGCCGAGATGGAAACCACTCTTTCCCAAGCCGAGGAGCTTCGGCGCGTGCTGACCGATCTCGTTGACAAAGATACCCAAGCCTTCGATAACCTCATGGTGGCACGCCGGTTGCCGAAGGAAACCGAAGTCCAGATCGGCGCGCGAAACGAGGCCATGCTCAAGGCCACCAAAGGGGCGGCCGAAGTGCCTTTGGAGGTCATGAGGACCGCTCTGAGTGTTCTCGATCTGGCCAAGGGCTGTGCCGAAAAGGGTAATGTGAACTCGGTGTCCGACGCCGGTGTGGCGGCACTGATGGCAAAGGCGGCGATTGCCGGCGCCGGGCTGAATGTGAAGATCAACCTGACCGGGTTCCCCGATACCGAATACCGCGAGCAGACCCTCGCGAAAATGCGGGAACTTGATGCCGCTGCCGCCCGTTTAACCGATGAAATCGTGCGGACCGTGAATTCGAAAATCGACAGCCAACCGACGTAGGGAAGACCTCCAACCACGGGATAGGGCCTTTGCCAGAAAACGACACCATGCGCTACTCAGCGCGCTCACGCTGGAGCATCCGATCAGTCGTCGGTGTGCTTCTCCTTCTGATCAGTTTCACAGCGTCTTATGGGGCAGATCGGTCCTATGAAGACGGCTTGGTGGCGCGAGTAGAAGCGACCTTTGGCGCAGAGACGCGCGTCGCAGCCGGGACGACACCGGAGGCAGGCGGTATAATCAAGTGCGGCACGCCGCTCCTGTATGAAATCAAGATGAACTGGCCCGTCTTGTCCGAATCGACGCGACAAAAGATTGCCGCGATGGTGACTCTCAGCCGCCCCGTGCTGGACGAATACTATGATTGCTCCAACCGGGACTCCAGCCGCCATTTCCGTATCCACTACACGCGCACCGGGCCCAACGCCGTCAATATGTCATTTGGCATGGGATCCGGCAATGTCCCAAATTACGTCCTGCGGTGCGCCGCGCTGATCGACACTGTGGTCCAGGAGGAAGTTGTGACTCTGGGCTACCGTTTCCCGGTTTCCGATCATGTGCCGCGTGCCTCGGAAGATCCGCGCTTCGACATCTACATGCTCAGCCTGGGGTCCAAGTTCTACGGCCTGACCAACCCCGACACGCTCGTCTACAGACCGGACGTGGGCATCTACTGGCTGACTTCATGGATGGAGATTTCCAGCGACTACACACAACTGACAGGCTATCAGCATCGTCCTTTCGATGCGATGGCGGTCACCCTGGCCCATGAGTTCTTTCATTCGATTCAATGGACCTATGACGCCGAGGAGGCTGAGTTTCGCGATGACTACTATTATTCATGGTTCAATGAAGTATCGTCGACTTGGATGGAAGATGTTGTATTCGGCCGGGTGAACGATTTCTACTCGTATCTCCCGAATTTCTTCCACTACCCCTGGATCTCTCTGCGCGTGATCGGTAACAGCAGTTCCTCGTACGCTGACCAGTTTCACCCGTATGCTGCCTGCGTCTGGTCAATCTTTCTCTCCGAGCGTTATGACATCAACGCGATGCGCGATATCTGGGAGCGGTGTGGCGCCAGGAGGGGCTTCAACACTTTTGATGGGTTTGAGTGGGCACTCGCAAGCCGCGGATCGTCATTTCGTGCTGCGTGGGCCGAGTTTCTCGTCTGGAATTACTTCACTGGCAGCCGCTGGAGAGAGTGGTCTT
>JAGVEK010000098.1 GCA_020058315.1 Candidatus Zixiibacteriota bacterium | reverse complement strand
GCCCGCCGGATCGTATTTGAGCGTCAGAAAGTCCGTCCCCGCCCGGCTCCAGCTCTGTCCTGTGACGTAGACATTGCCGGCAACGTCGACCTGCAGTGCGTGGATAATGTCGAATGGTATCTGCCTGCCGCCATATGGACGCTCCCACAGCAGATGCCCCGAGGAATCAAACTTCATCGTGGTTGAACGTGATTTCTGGTCAGGTGTGTCGCGTACTCCGGCCACATAAACGGCTCCATTCGCGTCCGTGTGGACATCATAGATGTACTTTGGCCCGTCGACCGGCCAATTGTGCCATTTCTCCCATAGCAGATGGCCTGACGGATCGTATTTCAGCGTATAGTAGCCTTTGTGGGTGCTGTCGTGACCTTGGGTACCAGTGACATAGACATTTCCTGCCGCATCGAGTTCAAGAGCCATCGCCCGGTTGCCCAGATTGGCCGAACTGGTGTACCGGCGTTCCCACTGGAGTCGTCCTGCGGGATCGTACTTCAAGATGACGTTGTCAAGAGACTTGCCGCTCCAACTCCGTCCGGAGACATAGATATTGCCGGCCGTGTCTACCTTGAGAGCATCCGCGATGTCACTGCCGTTCCCCGGCCCGTTATACTGCCTCACCCAGGCGGTATCGACTTGACCATACGCCCAAGTCACGATGCCCACCACGCCCACGCAGAGGCAGATCGTGAAAACAACCGCTCGCCCGCGCCACATAATCCCTCCTTTGACTGTCTCCGTCCGTCGGAGCACCAGTCGTTGTTGCTCCAACTTATATACGCCTTTGTGAAAGATAGTGCTAATTAAATTTTCCTCTGGACGCCATGGCTCATGTGAACTACCGCGACGCACCGCTTTGGAAACGTGACCGTCTTAAGCAGTACTTTGTGCTTTTTGTCGCAAAGATATGCCACATGGGCGCTTGCCGCCTGGTCGGCCGGGCACTCCTGTCCGGTCTGTCGCGCCGCACCTACACGGCCTTTTTGACACGCCGCACGACGGGAAGGGCCTCTCCAAGTGGCGCGTGATGACCCTTCCCAAGTGCACACTGGTCTCTGACTCGCCTCGTCGGCGGAAGCGAGCCACAGGGAGCCAAGCGGAGTTGAAATCCTCAGCGTCGGCGTTGAATTCCTCAGCGCCTACAGATAGTGGACTATATGCAACTTCCCAATTAGCAATGCCTGGCGCTGTGCGAAGCCGGAGAGATCTTGTCTTTCGCACGGCTGTAAGCCCATGTCCCAACTGGCGGTTTCAGGACATCACATCTCTATTCGGCTGAATGAGCGACTATTGCGTCAGATCAAGAGTTGCCGTGGCGCAATAGTTGCCTGCACACAACCTTCATGGGAGAGCTTTCAAGCGACTCGACCAAGATAGAGCGAATTGTCTCTCTCATCCGGTTTGTCGAATTCTGCCAAAGGCGGGAACTGGAAATCGTCCGTGCATTCGGATTGTCCCCAGGAGAATACCGCTGTTTGGCGATGTTTCTGGGTGAACCGGAACACTCCATCAGGGAACTGGCCGAGGGACTTGGGGTTGGTCCCAGCCGTTTATCGAGAATCCTCGATAAACTTGAGGATCGCGGCCTGATTGTTCGAACTCTGTCTCGTAAAGACCGGCGCAACGTTCGTGTGACTCTATCGGTGGGAGGCGCCGACTTGGCTGGGCGGCTGGGCGAGAGAGCATCGCAGGCCTATGCACCCGTTGCGGCGGCTATTTCATCGGAAGCTCGTCCCTTGACAATCGACGTGCTCTATCAGATACTGGGTTCTCTTGACTCACACTGGCAGGAGAATCCGAAGGAGGAGACATCATCTTATGGAAGCGGAATCGGTTGAGAAAACGATCGACCTGGCCTTCCACGCCAGGGGTGTGACACGGCGCGACTTCATGAAGTTCTGCAGTTGCATGGCAGCCGTTCTGGGGCTTCCGCCCGTATTCGCCACGCAGATCGCGGATGCGATTGAGATGCCCGGATCTCTCAAGTCATCACGAAGACCGTCTGTGCTATGGCTGCAACTCCAGGAATGTGCCGGCTGCACTGAATCGTTCGCTCGCGCCAGCAACCCGTCTGTCGCCCAGGCAGTCCTCGACCACATATCGCTTGACTACCACGAAACCCTGATGGCCGCCGCCGGATCCCAAGCCCGGGCCGCGCGAAAAGCGGCCATGCAGGAGAATGCCGGACAGTACGTACTAATTGTCGAGGGCTCCGTGCCGGCATCTGACGGCGGCATCTACTGTATGATGGGGGGACAATCGGGGCTGGATCTGCTCCGGGAAATGGCGTCGGGTGCGGCGTTTGTTATCGCTCTGGGGACGTGTGCGTCGTACGGCGGTCTGGCGGCCGCCAGACCAAATCCGACAGGTGCCCAGGAAATCGGAAGTGTCCTTCCGGACAAACGCATCGTGCGAATACCAGGATGCCCGCCTCTCGGCGACGTTATCATGGGCACACTCGCGTATTACCTCGTGTTCAAGAAACCACCGGCACTTGATGAGGAACAGCGCCCCCTATTCGCATACGGCAAGTTCGTCCACGAGCAGTGCCGGAGGCATTCGCATTACGAGGTGGCCGAGATGTGCGGTTCGTTTGGCGATTCGGGCTGCTCCAAAGCCTATTGCCTCTTCCCTCTGGGGTGCAAAGGACAGTTCACGCGCAACGCCTGTACTGTCATCCGGTCGAACATGAGCGCCTCGTGGTGCGTCGGTTCGGGACACCCGTGCGTTGGCTGCTCTGAGCGCAACTTCTGGGACGAGTTCACCCCAATATACACCCTGCGTGAGAGGAGAGACGGATAATGGCACGGATCGTCATTGATCCCGTTACGAGAATCGAAGGCCACTTGCGCATTGAGGCAGAGGTCGCGGACAACATAGTCAAAGACGCGTGGCTCTCCGGCACCATGTTCCGTGGGATTGAGCTCATCGTGAAGGGTCGGGATCCGCGTGACGCCTGGTACTTTGTCCAGCGCATCTGCAGTGTTTGTACGATCGTGCACGGGCTGGCATCGGTCAGGGCAGTGGAAAGCGCTCTTGGGATCAAGGTTCCTGAGAATGCCGAACTCATTCGAAACATGATGTCAGGAATGCACTACATGCATGACCATGTCATGCATTTTTACCACCTGCATGCCTTCGACTGGGTGGATGTGCCTGTCGCGCTCCAAGCAGATCCCAAGAAGACATCGCAGCTTCAGGAATCCATCTCGGAGTGGCCCAAGTCGAGTCCGCATTACTTC
>JAGVEK010000472.1 GCA_020058315.1 Candidatus Zixiibacteriota bacterium | reverse complement strand
TCAGAATCACCGGGCAGTCTATTTCATCCACGTGACTGTCAACTGATCGTCGGATGTCCCTCTCGCAACGAATCATGGCGGGCGCACGCGCATTCGACGCGTGGCAGGATCATCACGTGATGGTCCCATTGGATGGGAACAATTCGAGGGAGGGTTCAGTGACTGCCAATCCAGCAACAGAACAGAGGATCGTCGAACCATGCGGGGATCCCTTGCCGGAGACAGATGCGTTGGAAGCGGCGATGGCGCGCAACGACGCTGTCAGCCGAACGTATGCGGTCGAACTCGTGGTCCGGCGGGCCCTGCGCATTCTGAGCGCGGCAGAACTGCGCATCATCGAAGGGTACTACTTCGACGGCCGATCAATGCCGCAACTCTCCCGGTCAACCGGCGTGCCTCTCGACTTTGTCCGGATTGCGCATCGACGGGCTCTGGCCAGGCTGGAGATCGAATTGTCGCCATTTGTGGAGCGGATGTTCGGGCTGTCCAGCGTGACCCTTTCTGGGTGCGCGATCTGCATGGCGCCATGGCGGCCGACAGCAGAGGACATCATTGATGGAAAGACACCCGACACGACGTGGGGCCAGATCGCGATTCGCATCGAGCGCGCGGTCGGCTGGAGGCCGCCCTGCCCGCAAGTCCTGATCACGCATGACAAGAAGCATCGCCATTTCGAGAAGCCGTCAACGCAAAACCAGAAAGGGGAATCGACATGCATCCATCACATCATCTGCGCGGACAACACGCCGTGAAGCTGTTTCTCTCGACCGATCTGAAGACACGCATCAATTCCGTGGCAGAATCGCTGGATAGGCCGTTTGCCGAAGTCTGCCGTCACCTGCTATGGATGGCGCTGCCCATCCTTGAAGGAATGCAGGATGCGCAACAGCGCGGTACGCGATGGTGGTTGAACAGCATCGGACAGGATCCCGGGGGTGATTCGGGGAAATTAGAGGAAACGCTTTGAGGACCAGGGACAAAGGACCAAGAAGAAAGGACGAGGGGCATGGGAGTCGCGGTTCGTGGCCTTGGTTTGGGTCGGGGCAGGGAATCCGCATATCCCACATCTGATCCCGGCACCGCTAACTCACGGGCGGGACGCCCGTGCCACCCAATTGGATCGGTTCAGTGCGGGTCGTGGCGACCTTGCGTGAGCGAAAGCAGGTGCAGCAGAAGTGGCTGGAGAACGGTGAGCGCGTCCTTCACGCCGCTCGGCGACCCTGGGAGGAATACGATCACTGACTGACCTCTCGCGCCGACCGCGATTCGCGATAGAGGCGCCTTGGGGGTGATGCGGCGCCCGTCGGCATGGATGGCCGCTTCGATTCCCTCATAGCGGCGATCTAGCAGAGGAAGAATCGCCTCCGGCGTGAGATCGTCGGGCGTAGGGCCCGTGCCGCCGGTGAAGAGCAGCAGCGACACGGGTTCGAGATCAGAGAAACGCAGAACGGTTTGCGCGATCTTGAGCCGATCATCGGGAATCACAATGACTGGGCTGATCTGCATTCCCATCCCGGCCAGTTGTGCTGATGCGAGGGGGCCGGATTGGTCATCCTGCTCGCCTTGGGCGCAGCGGGTGGAGACGGTGACGACTTGAGCGGTGAAAGGAGGATCGTTGGATTGCATCATCACATGTTGAGAATACGGGCTCTTCATCATATTCGCCTCTGACAAATGACCCATGGGAACACGGTCTTTCACCGTCATGAGGCGCGGCTTCCAGCCGCGCCGGGCGCACGCCGTGCGCCCCTACAAACATCCGAGTAACCACCGGTGGAAGGAACTGCCTCGGCCGGTGACACTCCTATCCTCATTCGACGCGTCCGGCGGCCAGATCGCTCCCACCGCTGAAAATGTAATCGATCATGAGCACGATATCGAAGAGATTAGACTGTCCATCGGCGTTGACATCGGCTGTGTTCGGGCGAAATGGCGGCTCCCCCCCGCTGAAGCAGTAACTGATCATCGCCGTAATGTCGAAGACATCGACGGCATCATCGGCGTTAAAGTCCCCGGGGACCAGCGGAGGGCCAACGTCAACGACATGAACCGCCCATTGGGTCGTCACCCACAGACGTTCACCAAACTTGGAAAGTCCGGTCACACCGTCGGGCGAATCGACCTGTGCGAGCACGGCGAGTGACGATAGGTCTTCGACATCAACTGCGGCAATACCACCACTGGACTGCCCCACATACAGGAGGCGGCCGGAACGATGAAGTGCCGTGGGTGAAAATGGATACGGTATGCGTCCGATGAGAACCGGATTTGAAGGTGCTGCCAGGCTGAAGATCGCCAGGCCGGAATCACGATCGGCAACATACAATCGGTCGCCGTCGATCAGCAGGGCGTCTGTCGTGGACGTGGCAGGCAGCGTTCCCAGCATCTCCGGCTTGGCGACGTGTTTCCAGTTCCAGACAGAGACACCCAACTGGGATTCAGAGAGATAGAGGTAGTTGCGGAAAACGGCGGCGACGCGGGCTGGCGTATCAGTAGCCCGCCCGCCAAGCCATTTCGGGGCGAAAGGGTTCGTGATGTCGTAGACTTGGAACCCAGACAGGCTGTCGAGCACCATCAGCGTGTCGTGACCGATCGCGATTCCGCCCGTGAAAGTTTCTGCCCGGATCCGGGAGAGAATCTCCGGGTACCCCTCGTCGTTGATCCGGTAAATCACCGCTCCGGAAAACCCTTCGGCAGTAAAGAGTTTATCCTGCGACAACACCGCGGCAAAGACTCCACCGGACGTGAGACGCACGAAGAACGAGTCGGCGATCTGCGCCGATCCACCGGCTCTCCATATACCGGTGGTGTCGGCAATGTAGATCCAGTCTTGGTAGCGCATAGCGGCGCTGAAACTGCCACGGTAACCGAACTGGTCACCAAGGGACAATCGGCCGAGTGGATCGACAACGACAGGAAAGGAGACCCCGGTTTGGATGGCGTAAAACCGAGTCGATGACTCGGCGCAGACCCGCGTGACACCGGTGAAGCCGTTAAGCTCCGATTGCCAGAACGGGAGAGGTGGGATGATCAACCGATAGGAAATCAGTCCGATCCGTGAATCGGCCACCAGCAGGCGGTCGCCGGCAAGCGCGATATGCTTAGCGTGGCCGTAAGTGAAGACTCTCCCGACACGGCGCGGCAGGCTGGGATCGGTTAGATCGACGATCAGGATGCCGCTGTCCCCCTGGGGAGACCATCCGTAGGACCCGTCGGTCGCGATCTCGTCAATGGACACGCCTGCGAGGTGACCCGTGGGG
>JAGVEK010000200.1 GCA_020058315.1 Candidatus Zixiibacteriota bacterium | reverse complement strand
GGGATCGTCAGTTTCAACAACGACGGATCGTTCAGCACCTTCACTTTTGATGACCTGTCCAGTTCGTTGTCGATCGATCCCAACAATGGCGCCGCTGTCATGGACATGAAGCTGTTTCCGGGGACCGGCGGTGAGTTCGACGGTCTGACCGGATTCGCCGCCAGCTTTTCCGCGATTGCCAAGAATCAGAACGGTTACGGCATGGGCATGCTGGACAAGATCTCCATCGACGACCGGGGAGTGATCACAGGCATATTCACCAACGGTGTTTCACGCACGCTGGCCCAGATCATTCTGGCGGATTTTAACAACCCTGGCGGACTAATGAAGGCCGGCGATACGCTGTTCATCGCCTCGGCCAACTCAGGTGACCCTGTGAGAGGAGTGGCCGGAGCGACGATCAATGCGGATATCTCTTCCGGGGCACTCGAAGGTTCGAATGTGGACCTGGCCGAGGAGTTCACCAACGTCATCATCTCGCAACGCGGCTTCCAGGCCAACGCGCGGGTCATCTCAACCTCGGACCAGATGCTGAATGAGCTGGTTAACCTGAAGCAGTAACAAATGCAGGCCGTTCCGGTCCTGCGATCGGAACGGCCTGGTCACAATCATGATCAAACTGACGCAGCTCAACGGGCACCCAATCGTCGTCAACAGCGACCTCATTGAGTTTGTGGAGCTGACGCCGGATACGCTCGTCAGTCTGACGACGGGCAAGAAGATCATGGTGCGGGAATCTGATGATGAGATTGTGCGGCTGACCGCCGCGTACAGGCGGTCATGCCGGGTGACACAGTCGGAAAACGTCGTGAAGTAAAGACGACATGAAATCCATTGCGATTCTGGCCGGCGTTGTCCTTGTCATGGTGGGTGCCGCATTCGTGGTGACCAAGATGGTCATCAAGCCTGCCATGGCGCCGCATGCGACCGCTGAACCGGAAAAGGAGAAAGAGGCGGAATCTCCCGGGGAGGGCGCTGAATCAAAGGCCGAGGTGTATCTGGTCTCGAACCTGCTGGTTAATCCAACAGGCACTGGGGGAACGCGGTACCTCTCCGCTTCTGTGGGACTTCAGGTGACCTCGCCCGTCAGTCTCGAGAAACTCCGCCTGCGCGATCTTCAGGTCCGCGATTTGCTTATTCTCGTTTTGTCCTCCCGAACAGTCGAGGAACTGACCGATTCCAAGTCGCGGGAGCAGATGCGCAAGGAAATTCTCGGGCGTTTGAATCAATTGCTCGGCGGCGACCAGCTCACCGCCGTCTATTTTGTGGACTACGTTCTGCAGTAAATAGCTATGGCCAAATTTCTGACCCAGGAAGAAATCGACGCGCTGTTGTCCACGGTGGCAACCGCCGGGACCGACTCTGACACGGCCACCACGCAGATCAGCCAGCGCACCGCCGCGGTCTATGATTTTAAGCACCCAAACCGCATCTCAAAAGACCAGGTTCGGACGCTCGAGAACATCCACGACAACTTTGGCGGACACCTCAGCTCGGCTCTGTCAGGGGTTCTTCGCGCCGTTGTCGACGTGGATCTTGTCAGTGTTGACCAGATCACTTATTCGGAATTCTTCACGTCGCTGGCGTCCCCATCCTGCACATACACATTTTCGATGAAGCCGCTGGAGGGACTGTGTGTCGCGGATATCAGTCCATCGCTCGCCTTCGGTTTTGTCGACCGCATGTTTGGCGGGCGTGGAAAGTCGATGGACACCGATCGTGAGCTGACCGGAATCGAGCTCAGTGTCGTTGACAAGATCATCACGCGTGCCTGGCGGGAGCTGGCCGGCGCCTGGAATCGTGTCGTGGAGGTCGAGATCGCCACCGCGGGCTTCGAAACCACCCCGCAATTCATCCAGATTGTGCCGCCCGGCGAAACCGTGATCGTGACCACCCTGAAGTTGAACGTGCTCGAAACATCGGGAATCGTGAAGCTGTGTTACCCCTATATCACGCTGGAGCCCATCATTACCAAGCTGCTGGGCCAGAACTGGACTGAGTCCTCCAGGGTCGGTGGCAGCGACGCCGATCGGCTGATCCTGCGCGATAGCATTAGTGAGGTCGAAACAGAAGCGGTGGCGGTTCTGGCAAACGCCGAAATCACCGTCCGCGACTTCTTGAATATCCATATCGGTGATGTTCTTGTCGCCGACACCAGATCCATTGAACCATCGCGCGTCTACATCGCCGGTCTCGGGAAGTTCGTGGCCCGTCCCGGCCTGCGCGGCAAACATCGCGCGATCGAGATTGTGTCGTTCAGCGCCGACTGACGACGGATCATCCGATGATCCTGCGACCCGGGGGATTGACATGACGGACGAACGTGACGAACAGAATGATGCAGCCGGTGGCCAGTCGGCGCCGCAGGACGACTCACAGAATTCGGCCGCCGAGGTGACTCCGCGCACGGTGGATCCGTCTGCCGATCCCAATCCGATACCCCCTCTTGGAACCGAGGCGATTGCGGACGTGTTCAGTGATGACGCGGCCTCTCCTGCCGGGGATCTCGCACCTGCGGCCGATCCGCAGAGAATCAAGGAGCCCAGCATGGACTTTGCCGCCGTTGCCCAGGCCGACGATCCAATGCTTGTGCATCCTGCCGAGTTTCCCCAACTGAGTGGCGGTGCTGCCCCGCATCCAGCAGGCAACATCGACCTCCTGCTGGACGTCAAACTCCCGGTTTCGATCGAACTCGGGCGCACCACTCTGCCCATCTCCGATATCCTCAATTGGTCCCAGGGAACAATCGTGGAGCTTGACAAGCTCGCCGGTGAACCCGTCAACCTCCTGGTGAACAACAAACTTGTCGCCAGGGGAGAGGTCGTGGTCATCGATGAGAACTTCGGCCTCCGGATTACAGGTCTGGTGTCACCGCGTGAGCGCATCGAGAGCCTCTGAGCAAATCACGACAGCGAATCGAGGAGTGTTGATTCCCATGAGTAGAATGTTTCGGAATCTGAGCGGAGTGATGCTGATAGTGGTGATGACAGCGCTGGCTGCTGCTGCCCAGCAGAGCGCCAATCCTCCAGCGAACGATTCCCTTCCCACCCTGACTTCTTTCGGGACCGGCGATCTTTGGTCGTCCGTCGGCCGCCTTGGCTTGACTCTTGTTGCTGTCCTGGGTCTGATCTGGATCACTATGTGGCTGGCGCGGCGTGTGCTCAAGGGACGAATCGCGGGGCGAGGAGAATCCGGCCTCCGGGTCAGAGAACGTCTCTTTTTGGCTCCGAAGAAGTCCATCGAAATTGTCTCAGTTGGTGGAAGAATGCTTGTTCTGGGTGTGACCGAGAACCAAATCTCAATGCTCACCGAGCTCGCCCCCGGCGACCTTCCCGACCCTGCCAATGCCGTGCAGGGCCGCCCCGTCATGCCGCGCGCCCAGGAACAGAGGCAGCGAGATTTGCTGCGTCAGGCGCGAACAAAAATGCTGGATCTCTTCCAATCGTCCCGGATCGCCGAGGCCGAGTCTCCACCACCGGCCTGAACCACCGGTGCCTAACCCATGGATGGGAAATGACACAGATCGTTCAATCACAAAGGAAGTTATGGTGCCACGGGTCTTCAGACCCGTGCAACTTGGGAAATCGCCGCTCGCTGGCAGATCCCGGTGACGTGCCTCCCGCTTCGCCACGGAATGAGTCCGGCTTGGAGCGTCGTTCTCGCCCTCGCCTCGTACTTCGTCATTCAAGGGGCGGGAAATGACCAGGGCCGTGCCGTTTATCCTCGCAGGGATCATCGCGCTGATCCTTCTGGCGCCTGTTTCCGCGCACGCGCAAAGCCTGCCGAAGATCTCCATCGGTTTGGAAAAGAGTGACAACCCAGCGGATTTATCGACGACGCTTCAGATTCTCCTGGTCCTGACCGTCCTGTCTCTGGCGCCGTCGATTGTGATCACCATGACCTCGTTCACGCGCATCATCGTCGTGCTGTCCTTCCTGAAACATGCGATGGGCACACAGCAGATGCCGCCCTCGCAACTGATGATCGCGCTGGCCTTGATTCTCACTTTCTTCATCATGTCGCCTGTATTCATGACCGCCTACGAACAGGGGATCAAGCCGTATACGGCTGGCACGATCGACCGCACTCTCGCGATCCAAAAAGCCATGGCGCCGATTCGCGATTTCATGCTGCGCCAGACCAGAGAGAAGGACCTGGCGCTGTTTGTGAATCTGGCGAATCTGCCCAAGCCGGCCACTCCGGCCGATGTGCCGCTGCGCGCACTGATTCCAGGATTCATGATCTCGGAACTTCGGGTCGGTTTTCAAATCGGGTTTGTGCTGTTCATCCCGTTTCTGATCATCGACATGGTCGTGGCGTCGGTCTTGATGTCGATGGGTATGCTCATGCTGCCGCCCATCATGGTGGCCATGCCGTTCAAGATTCTCCTGTTTGTGCTGGTCGATGGCTGGTACCTGCTGGTGCAGTCATTAGTGTCGTCATTTCACTGATCGGAGACCGCGCATCATGAGCGCATGGAACAGGGAAGAGGACGATGACAACTGAATTCGTATTGGGGCTCGGGCGCGAAGCCATCATGCTGACGCTGATGCTCGCGGCGCCGATGCTGATTCTTGGACTATTGGTCGGCGTGGCGATCTCGATTCTGCAGGCGGTGACTCAGATCCAGGAAATGACGCTGACATTCGTGCCGAAGATCGTTGCCGTGACGCTCGCGTTTCTGGTCTTCCTGCCCTGGATCATCAACATGCTGGTGGGGTTCACAACCCGTTTGTTTACCAACATTCCGATGCTGACGGGGTAAGCTGGGAACGGCAGCAAAGCCGCTACGGCGTGGACCCGCGAGCCGCGTTCTCCCGGAACCAAGCTCACGCGATGCCCGATCACGCGGAAAGAATTTCCGCCTCTCCCATGTCCGGTGCCGCCTGTTCTCAATTCCAATCCGCGTAACCCCATAACTCACAACGCCAAAGTCGTCCCGGCTCAGTCCCGGCACCGGCATTGCTAAAGGTCTTGACGAAATGGGCGAGTTGCGCCCGTTGCGATCGTCGAGTCACCTGATGAACCTTCCCCTGCCCTTCAGCTTCGATTGGATCTGGTCCATCATGTGGACCCTTCTGCGGGTCAGCGGATTCTTCATCCTCGCGCCCTTCTGGGGACACCGGGCCATTCCTCCGGCGATCAAGATACCGATCATCCTCGCCCTTTCGGTCTCCATCGGGCCGATCGTCGCCGGCCTGGGACCGGTACAGCCTGATTCGCTCTGGACCGCTGGTGGCTGGGCACTTCGCGAAGTGATGATCGGCGGGATGATCGGATTCTGCTTTGCCACGCTGTTCTGGGCGATCCGCATGGCGGGCGATCTGATCGGCCTGCAGATGGGATTCTCCATCGTCAACGTCATCGATCCCTCCAGCACCGAGCAAGTGTCGCTGATCGGCGAGTTCAAATACATCCTCGCGATGCTCATTCTCCTGATCCTCGATGGCCACCATCTGATGATCAGCGCACTGGTGGACACCTACAAGGTCGCGCCGATTGGCGGAGGTCAGTTCGGTAGCGCGACGCTGGATGCGGTCATCCGCATTTCAGCCGCAACGTTCGTGTCGGCGATCAAGATTGGTGCCCCGGTGATTATCACGCTGCTGCTCACGGATGTCGTCATGGGCATTGTGTCCCGCACCGTCCCGCAGATGAACATCTTCATCGTCGGGTTTCCTGTGAAAATCGGGATCGGGTTTCTGATCCTCTCGGCCTCGCTGCCATTCCTCGCTCAGATTTTCGGACGGTCGCTGTGGCAACTGCAAGCCGACACGCAGCGCGTCATTGCGGCGCTCGCGCACCCGTAGCGTAAACACGACCACCTCATGGCCGAAGAATCCTACCAGGAGAAAACCGAACAGGCGACCCCGCGCCGCCGTGAAGAGGCGCGCAAGAAGGGGCAAGTGGCGCGCTCAATGGAATTGAATTCCTTCGCCATCCTGTTCTTCGGCCTGCTTGTCCTCCTGTTCGCTGGTCCATCGATGGTCCGCGAGGTGGCCGCGTTGATGCGTGATCTGTTCACGAATGCCGCCACGATCGGCGGGGGTGTCGGGAACTACACAAGTCTTCTGCTGCATCTCAGTCTCCGCTGCCTCCTGATTCTGGCGCCGGTCTTTGTTGCGCTCATGACCGTCGGCATCTTCATCAACGCCGCCCAGGTCGGGTTCAGTGTCTCCGCTGAAGTGCTCCAACCCAAGTTCGACAAGCTGAATATCGTGAATGGCCTGAAACGCCTGTTGTCACGCCGGTCGCTGGTCGAACTTGTCCGCGACCTCCTGAAGCTGACCATCGTCGGCCTCGTCGCATGGCTCGCCATCAAAGTGGAACTCGATCGCATCATCGTGCTGGCCGACGCGGATCCGGCGGGCATTCTGACCATCACCGCTTGGGCGCTCTTCCGTGTTTCCATCAAGGTCATTCTTGCGCTTCTGACGCTGGCCCTCTTCGACTACGCATTTCAGCGCTGGGACTTCGAACGCTCCATCCGGATGACCAAGCAGGAACTCAAGGAAGAGTACAAACTCTACGAGGGATCGCCCCAATTGAAATCGCGCATCCGGCAGGTGCAGCGTGAGCTGTCACGAATGCGGATGTCGAAGGAAATTCCCAAGGCCGATGTCGTGGTCACCAACCCGACCTCATTGGCGGTCGCGCTCAAGTACGATTCGGAGACGATGAGCGCCCCCACCGTCGTCGCCAAAGGCGCGCGCCTCCTGGCTGAACGCATCAAAGAGATCGCGCGCGATGCCGGTGTCCCGATCGTCGAGAATAAGCCCCTGGCGCGCGCCCTCTATTCCTCCGTGGAGATCGGCGCGATTGTCCCGGCGGAACTCTACAAGGCCACCGCGGAAGTTCTCGCCTATGTCTACCGGCTCCGTGGCAAGACCGCCCCCGGTGCGGGCGCTGAAGTTGCGGCCGAAGGGCGGGCCACATGAGCGCCAAACGACGCTCACGCAGCTCATTCGGTCTGAACGCCGACATCATGCTCGCCGTCGGGGTGGTCGGAATCATCGGCGTCCTCGTGATTCCGATCCCCCCGCAACTCCTTGATTTTCTGCTGGCGTTCAATATCGCTTTCTCGCTCGTCGTTCTGCTGGCATCGCTGTACGTCACGGCCCCGCTGGAACTGTCGGTGTTCCCCGGCATGCTGCTGATCTTGACGCTCTTCCGGCTGTCGCTTAACGTCGCCTCAACGCGACTCATCCTTGCTGATGGATATGCCGGTGAAGTCATCACGTCGTTCGGTGGTTTTGTCGTCCAGGGTAACTATGTCGTTGGATTCATCATCTTCCTGATCCTGGTCATCATCCAATTCGTTGTTATCACCAAGGGCGCGGGGCGCATCTCCGAGGTCGCTGCACGCTTCACTTTGGATGCCATGCCGGGCAAGCAGATGGCGATCGACGCCGATCTCAACGCCGGTCTGATCGGGGATGATGAAGCCCGCAAGCGCCGCCTGACCATCTCCCGCGAGGCCGATTTC
>JAGVEK010000387.1 GCA_020058315.1 Candidatus Zixiibacteriota bacterium | reverse complement strand
GACCAGGGCGAATGGCCTTCCACCGCCCGGCGGTATCCGTCGGAGAGCCCTTTCCAGGCCTTGAAGCGCATCACCCCGTCAGGATCAATCAGGAGAATGGCGGCCCGATCAGCTCCCAAGGTTCTGATCAGTCCGCCGATTGCCTCGTCGTAGACAGACTCGAGCGCGCCGGCGCGGGTAACGGCGTCACTGAGATTGTAGATGGACTGGAGCTCGTTCAATTGCCGCTGCAGTTGTTCCGCCACCTTCTTGCGATCCGAGATGTCGCGTACGAAGGCGCAGTCGAACTCCTGCCCCCCAAGGACAACACGGTTGGCACTGATCTCGATCGGAACAGCCCGCCCATCCTTTGTGCGGTGCACCGACTCGACAAGGAGAGACTTTCCGGCATTGAGTGCCTCCCAGCACCGCTGCCACGCTGCCCGGCTAAAGACTGGATCGATGTCGAAGATCGACATTCGAAGAATTTCTTCGCGAGAGTAACCGAGGTGGTCACAGGCCGCGTCATTCACAAATGTGACGCGTCCATCCCGATCCATGAGGAAGATGGATTCGCCGGCGTGGTCGACGACAAACTGCGTCAGCTCAAGCTTCTCCTGGACCCGCTTGCGCTCGGAAATGTCACGGACGACGGCGCAGTTCAGTTCCTGTCCGCCGATCACAAGGAGATTGGCGCGAATCTCGACCGGCATGGTGGAGCCACTCTTCGTCCGGTGCACGGACTCCAGGAAGACAGGGTGGCCAGACTTGATCTCGCTCCAATGTCCCGGCCACTGTTCTTTGGGGAAAACAGGATTGATGTCGAAGACCGTCATCGTCAGAAGCTCTTCGCGCGTGTATTGGAGGCTCTTGCAGACAGCCTCGTTGACGTAGGTGAAACGCGCGTTCTGATCGACAAGGAAGATCAAATCAGCAGCGCGATCGACGACAAACTGTGTCAGCCGGAGATCCTCAGTTGCTTTCACGCGCTCGCTGATATCCACAATGATCGCGCGGAATCCCACCGTTGAATCCTTCTCGTCCGCAATCGGCTGAACCGATAGACTCACCGAGATGGCACGCGCGTCGGCTGTGCACATCTGGACTTCCACATCCGTCAGCGGAACCCCGTCCCACAAATGATCGTGTGCGACCGGAGGTCGCCCATTCTCGCAGGTTGAATCCAGCAGCAACCCCGCCATGGGAATCCCGAAAAGCGCCCCGTGAGCATAACCGAGGATTTGCTCAGCCCGGCGGTTGCACTGGCGGATGGAACCCTCCCGATCAATCGAAAGGAATCCGCACGGTGCAGCTTCATAGAGGTCGCGATAGTGCTTCTCGCTCTGCCGCGCAACCTCTTCGGAGTTCTTCATCGATTGAAACAGAGGCTTGAGGGCGGCCATGCCGATGAGCATCAGTGCCGAACTGGCCAGAGCAACCAGTTCAACAACGAGATCCAGTGAATGAAAGGGGGTGCCCGTGACCAGTGCATAAGCAGTGATGCCCCTGCGAAGTGCCATCAGGCTGATCGCGATGGCCACAACCGCCCACACCCCGCGATGGCGAGTGATTGGGATGAGCCGCAATGCCAGATAGGCCGCACACAATTGCAGCAGGACCGAGACCACCAGGATGACTATCACGAACATCGGAAGCTTCTCCTGTAGCTGTGACCCGCCGTGGCGGGCTGGCGCTCGCAGGCTTGGTGGAAGTCTGCAGTGCCGCAGATCTCAGGCAAACTGATGTGCGAGGAATGAAGCATGCGAGCCTGAGTGGCGATGACTGAGCAGCTCACTGGACCTCGATGTCGCGGCCTCAGATCTTTCCTGAACTGCGCCTCGAGCTTCCCGCTCCGGCTGCCTCTGATTCGGAGCCGATGCGGCTGGCAACGAGTCGCTCTTCATCATTATCGACTTTTTGAGCGATTACTTAAGCAAGCCGTGCCCACTGAGTGGCTCCTCGATTCCCAGTAACATGCTGAGGGGGATGTGTTTAGCCGGATGCTGGCCGTCCCGGCGCCCATGGACAACGGGCACGAGGCTACAATGGACTGACCGAATGGCCTTCGTAGCACAGCCCCTTGTGGGCGTTGTGGAATTCCAGAATGTGGCGCGGGCGCCCTCGCCCGCGTACTCTCGCCGGAAGACCATCTCCCACGCAGCACCAACGCGACCGAGGGCGGCCGCGCCACACCGGGAATCGAGACCCGTGACAATTCTGATTGTGCGTGTTCGCACGCACCCATCATAATTTTAGGGTACTACTCGCTTGTGCTGCTTGCGCTGGCGCAGGACTTCTATGACCGCCGGTGCGACCGAGAGCAGGATGATCACGAGGATCACGAGGGTGAAGTTGTTCTTCACACTGGGGATATTGCCGAAGTAATAGCCACTGAACACGAACACGGCGATCCAGCCGATGCCGCCGAAGACATTGTAGCTCATGAATCGTCCATAACTCATGTTCCCGATGCCGGCGACAAAGGGCGCGAAAGTTCGGATAATCGGGATGAAACGCGCGATGATGATGGTGCGGCCACCGTACTTCTCGTAGAATTGATGAGTGCGTTCGAGGTGCTCCCGCTTGAAGAAACGCACTTTGCCGTCGTGGAAGACCTTGGGGCCAAGGTAGCGGCCGATCCAGTAATTGACCGTGTCGCCGAGCACCGCTGCGACGGCCAGGAGGAAAAAGAGAACGCTCACATCGAGTGACCCCTGTGCGGCGAACGCTCCGGCGGCAAAAAGCAGCGAATCGCCCGGCAGGAACGGCAGAGCGACCAGACCGGTTTCGGCAAAGATGATGAGGAATAGAATCGCATAGGTCCAAGTGCCATACGCCTGGATCAGCCCATTGAGGTGACGGTCGATATGAAGGATGAAATCGATGATGTCGGTGATCATGTCAATTCCCGGATAACACGGAATGGCGCAAAGGGCACGACTCTTGGCGCTTCAGATCCGATTTCGATTCTTGTTCCCGCGCAGATCGTCATATATGTGTGCCCGTCGTCAGCCGGGAGGGACGAATGTACCATAGCCTTGTGATTTCTCAAAGCTTGATCCAGATTGACCAGAATCGAAGGAGAACGTATGCCGGCTAAAGAGGCATTGATTCCCGGCGATGGCACCAATCCGGAAATCAGCGATGCCGCCGAGGCGGATATTTCTTGAAGTACCAATTTGGTATCTCAAGCTCCCGTCCTGAATGCCACCCCAATCACTTGGGAGCGGGTGAGCGCGGAGCTACAACCATCAGAATGGGCATGTCGAAATACCCGGCTCCGAATCAGGGTGCCACGGACAAGCACCCGCTGTGGCGGGTTCGGCTCTTCGCTCGCTGCGTCGGGTGCAGGTCCGTGTCTTTGTCCCACAATCCGAAGAAGAACACGGATAAGGAAGACCGAGCAAAAAAACCGCCCCGTCTTCCTTATCCGTGGCACCCGCCTCCACAGCGGTGGCCGGTTGCACCGATCCCCGCCCGGGTCGCCCCTACACAAACAGGGAAACAAACCAACGACACAAATCGGCCAGCGCGTCACGCCACGCCGTCATCCAGCCGCCCATCCCGCAGATGGATCGTCCGCTCGGTGCGCATCGGGAGGTTGGGGTCATGCGTGATGATCATGATCGTGTGACCCGCTTTCCACAACTCTTCAAAAAGATCGACGATTTCGCGTCCGGAGGCAGTGTCGAGATTGCCGGTGGGCTCGTCAGCGAGAATCAGCGGCGGGTTGTTCGCGAGGGCACGGGCAATGGCGACACGTTGCATCTGGCCACCGGATAACTCGGTGGCCTTGTGCTCCATGCGATCCCCCAAACCGATCCGCTCCAAAAGCTCAATGGCCCGCGCGCGGCGTTCCCGCGCACCCAGACCGCGGAACACCAGCGGCAGTTCCACATTTTCCAGCGCGGTGGAGTAGGGCAGCAGATTGAAATTCTGAAAGACAAAGCCGACACTCCGGTTGCGGAGTTCGGCCAGCTGATTCACCGGAAGGCGGTCGACGCGCTGTCCGTCAAATTCGTACGTTCCCTCGCTGGGCACATCCAGACAACCGAGAATGTTCATCAGTGTGGATTTGCCGGAACCGGACGGTCCGACCAGAGTCATGAATTCCCCGCGACGAACTTCGAGATCGATGCCGCGCAAGGCTTCGACTTTCACTTTGCCGGTGTCGTAGATTTTGCGGACGCCGGTCAGTTTGACCATCGTGCCATTGGTGTTCATCTGTGTTCCCTCAAAGTGACTTTACGAAATCGGATGGATTGTCGCCCGCCACAGATCAAGGGGCTAAAGCCCCTTGTCCGCAATGCTGCTCGCTTGCCCGGGCAAGGGGTTTTCAGCCCCTCGCCAACGACCGCGGGCGCCTCCAAACGAGTTCGGCCACGGCTCCTCGCTGCGCGGTCGCGGCAAGCCGTGCCCCGACAAACCGTCGTTCCGTCAATCATGGGGGTTAGACTACTCATATCGCAATGTCTCCGCCGGATTGAGCCGTGCTGCGCGCCGAGCGGGAAAGTATCCCGCCGTCAGGCCGACGATTGCCAGAATGAACACGGTGATGAGCCCTATCGGCAGCGAGATAGTCGGATTGCCGAGCCATGACATCGATGATTTTGGGTCGCGCGGAATGATCGATGCCAGATCGCAGATGAGTTGTGAAATAAAGATCCCGATCGCCCCGCCCGAAAAGCAAATCAGCAGCGCCTCAAGCAGGAATTGATTGTGGATGGTTCTTGGTTTGGCGCCGAGAGCCATCTTGATACCGATTTCTTTGGTGCGTTCTTTGATCACCACATACATGATGTTGGCGACACCCACCCCTGCGATCAGCAGCGTCAGACCGCCCAGGATACCCATGAAGATCTGCATCCCAAGCATCATCTTGCCGAATTCACGCTGCCCTTCGATGGTGTCCCAGATCGAGAGCGCCTGCTTGTCTGTGGGATCGAACTGCAGTTTGGCACCCAGCACCTGGTAGAGACGCGACTTGACCAACTCGGCGGACTGCTCATCCTTAGGCTGAATGACAAGGTTGTCGAGGTACTTATCACCGAAGATCGACTGATATGTCGTTGCAGGAATCGTGGCCTTCTCGATGTCGGGGCCGCCATACATTCCCATCTGCTGCTTGGTCTGACCCACGCCGATGACGGTGAAGGGAATACGAGAGATGAAGACCGTCTGGCCAATCGAGAGTTCATCGCCAAAGAGCTT
>JAGVEK010000571.1 GCA_020058315.1 Candidatus Zixiibacteriota bacterium | reverse complement strand
TAATCCCTTCGAATCCATAGGCTTGTGCGCGATCTGCAAAGCGCTCGATCTTGCTTTGGAGCCGGGCTGGGACCGATTCGGCCCACAGGTTATTCTGGCAAATGTAGATGATCGGCAGGTCGTGAATCCCGGCAAAGTTGAGCGCCTCGTGGAAACCGCCACGGGATGTACCGCCCTCGCCAAAGAACGAGAGCACAACATGTGGCTTCTTCTGGATCTTGTATGCCAAAGCCGCGCCTGTCCCGACCACGATCTGCCCCGCGACCGTCGACGCAGGTGTAAAGATGCTCAGTTCAGGATAACCGAAATGGCAGGGATGGGATTTCCCCTTATCCGGGGAGTTCGCACGGGCATACATCTGCCGTAGCAGGGCGACCAGCGGCATCCCTTTGGTGATGTAGGCCCCCAGTTCCCGATGGGACGGGGCGATCAGGTCATCCTTGGTTAGCCCGTAGGCCGGCCCAACAGTGGTCGCCTCCTGCCCTACCGCAGAGAAGTAAGTGCCCGGGAACCGCCCTTGTTTGAACAGCTTACGACAGCGTTCGTCGAAGCGCCGGGTCTTTACGAGGTTGTAGAAAAGGAGGCGTTGGTCTTCAGGAGTCACTTGATCCATGACAGTCTTGACCGCTGTGCCGTCCTTCATGTTCCCGCCGATCCAAGAGATTGGGCCTGGTTGGGGAGTTTGGCAGTCATCACTATGAAAGTCAAGAGCTTTGCTCTGGCGTCCCCTCCTATTGTGGCACGGGCATCCTGCCCGTGATTCAGCAGGGTCAAGGGCACGATGGGTCTGTTGAAAAACCCCACCTCTGGTGGCCTACCAGGAGCGAATTCGCCAGAGGCGAATGATGTGGATGGTGGGGCTTGGAGCGACGAGGCTGTCGCGTGAAGAACCCCACCATCCGCGTCGTCCCGCTTTGCGGGACTCGCTCCTGGTGGGCCACCCAGGACTGCCACGATCTGAGGCCGATATCCGCTTCATCGGTAGGGCGGACACTCCTGTCCGCCTTCCAGTGCGGTGCACGATGGGCTTTTTCAACACTCCCGTCTCGCCAGTGCGCGATACAGCCGTTGCGCGCGCCCTCAAAACGGATATCTTAGGGTGTATTGATTGGAGGCAACCATGAACGAGCATGTCGAGCAATTGAAACATGAGATCGAAGAACTGGAGCGGCAGATCGCCGCGCACCCATTTGACAACCTGTTTGATCGCAAGCGATCCGACCAGCTTTACCACAAACTGAAGAAGAAACGCAAAGAACTGGCTGCGGCTGAAGGCGTGGTATCGGCCAGTCCGCCCGAGCTCCCATTCCCGGAGGCGGAGTCGGTCGCAGGTGGGATGAAGCTGCCGGAGCTTCATGAAGAGGACCTGCTGGCACTCCCACCATCATTGCAAAAAAAGACAGAGCCGCCTCCCTTGCCCAAACCGAAGCCTGAGCCTGCCCCCAAACCGCAGCACACCGCGCCGAAGAATAAACCGGCTGCAGCCAAAGCAGGATCGCAGTCGAAAGGCAAAGCCAAGGTGAAGCCCAAACCAGCGGCTAAGGCCAAATCGAAGCCATCCAAGTCGAAGTCCGCGTCGAAATCTAAACCGAAGAGCAAGACAGGCGCCAAGGCGGGCAAGAAGAAATCCCGGTAGTCCCCGCCACTGCGGGCGACCGCGCGCCGTCGGGGTTGACTCCGGACAGTTCAGATTGTTTCTTCGGCAAGTTCTGCCCGCCGCGGCGGGCCGTGAAAGTCGTCTGGGGGATCGTCCAACGGCAGGACACGTGGCTCTGGACCACGGTATTGGGGTTCGAATCCCTATCCCCCAGCCAAGCTGAACCAAATCCACATTGCCACAAATGGTAGGGTGCGTGATTCACGCACCGATTCTTGACCTCGGACCATGTGAAAAAAGGTGCGTGGATCACGCACCCTACTCGTACTCTGCGCCGGGGACTTCCAATTCCTGCATGGAAGGCGTCATCCTGGCTGAATCCACCGCTGCATACCTGTGGTACGTGGAATACGGCCATCCGTCGGGTACGGCAACGAGCCCATGTTTCACCGGGTTGAAATGAATGTAATCGACATGACGCCTCAGGTCCTGCTCGTCACGAATGGCATGTTCCCAGTACCGACGTTGCCAGACATTTTGTTCCTCCCGCGCAACTCGGGAAGCGACCGAGGCAACCAGCGGCAGCGTCGCAGCAACCAGATGCGAGAAGCGCGATTTGATGAGTCGCCACCGGGTGCTATAGTCGGCATCGTTCTCCGGTAGCTGCCAGACCGCGTGGTCGTGGTCAGGCATCAGCACCCAGGCCACGGAGTCGAACGGGTGGTCGCGCCGTGTGGCAACAATTGCCTCCCGCAACGCGGCGCGCGATTGCGGTGTGCAGAGAATAGGACGACGCCCGTGAGTCACCACAGTGAAGAAGTAGGTGCCGCCGGGAATACGCACGCGCCGGTAATTGGGCATAACGTAATGTAGGGTGCGTGATTCACGCACCAAGAGGATTCCGCGCGATAAATTCAGAAAACGAAACGAAATGATTGGTTGAGACAAACGGTGCGTTGATAACGCACCCTACCAATGGAATCCCCGCCCCGCGTCCTTCGACACGGGGCGGGGTCGTTCCCCCTTGCATGGTCCCGCAAAGCCCTACTTTAGCAGGACCATTACTCTTGCGGGCACAGAACGCGTGGAGGGCCACCACTGAACACGTAGTCGATCAGGTAGATCACGTCGAAAATATCCTCGACCTTGTCACAATTGACATCGGCCTTACGGTCAAAACAGGGAGGCGGCGGGCAGTAAAATGATGTTGTGTACAGATACGCACGACCAGCGTCTCCACCTCCTGCATCATTTGATCCCGAGCCTATGACAAAGTCCGGATGTCCGTCCTTATCGGCATCCCCAACACCGGCGACCGCACTTCCGAACCCATCACCTGGGGCTTCCCCTGTTATAGTGCAGAGGGGACGCCAGTCCGCTCCTGAGTACACAT
>JAGVEK010000121.1 GCA_020058315.1 Candidatus Zixiibacteriota bacterium | reverse complement strand
GAATCGCGCAATCGAGACGATCGAGGTGATCGAAGAGCTCATCGCACTCGCGAAAGAGATCCGTGATGCCGACAATCGCGGCGAGAAATTGGGGCTGACAGAGGACGAGGTCGCCTTCTATGACGCTCTCGGTGTCAACGACAGCGCGGTCAAGGTGCTGGGTGACGAGACATTGATGACGATTGCCCGTGAACTGGTCACGACCGTGCGCGGCAACGTGACGATCGATTGGACACTGAAGGAAACGGTCAGAGCCAGACTTCGTGTCATGGTGAAACGGGTACTCAGGAAGTACGGCTATCCCCCTGACAAGCAGGAGCAAGCCACACAGACGGTGCTGGAACAGGCGGAGGTGCTCTGTGCTGACTGGGCGGCCTAACCAAATCTCTCCACCAATGGTGGCAGGGGTGCGCGTGTCTTAGCCTGGAGCCCGAACGTGTCCGAATTGTTGGACGACGCACACTCAATTGAACGCTCGCCGATCCGAGAGGGAGCAGGAAACCTCCTTGCCCGTGATCCGGCCCGGGAGGTTCTATCTTGGCCCTGAGAGTCAGCCCTGCGAGGATTGAACTTCTGCAAGCCTCTGCCCTTCTGATTTGCTATACTCCGTCATGGAGGTGTCGGCATGAATTCCACAAGATCTGTCGCGCGCTTTGCTTTGGCGCTGTCCGTCGCTGTGTTCGCAGTTGGGTGCGGTAAAGGAACCCCGGAGAAGGGGAAGGTGGAGGGCAAGGCTGCGGCCAAGGCCAAGCTCACGGTCGGTGTTTCTCTGCTCACCAGAACGCACCCGTTCTACCAGGATCTCGAGAGCGGTCTGAGAGAGGCGGCCTCACAGAACGGTTACGAACTTCTGGTTACGGCGGGAGAATTCGACGTTGCCAGGCAGAAGGACCAGGTCCAGGACTTCATCGTTCGCAAGGTCGATGCGATCATTGTCTCGCCGTGCGATTCCAAGTCGATTGGGACGGCGATACGCGCTGCCAACGACGCCGGTATTCCGGTGTTCACCGCCGACATCGCCTGTCTGGCCGACGGGGTCAAGATCGTGTCGCATGTGGCGTCGGATAATATTGCCGGTGGGGCGCTCGCGGCGCAGGCGGTCGCGAAAGCTCTGAACGGAACCGGTGAGGTGGCGGTCATTGATCATCCAGAAGTCGAGTCGGTCATCCAGCGGGTCAAGGGATTCGAGGATGAACTGAGGAAGTACCCGAACATAAAGATCGTGGCCAAGCTCTCCGGTCACGGGGCCAAAGAGCAGGCGTTCCGCACCGCTGAGGATGTCCTGCAGGCGCACCCGAATCTGGCCGCGATCTTCGGGATCAATGACGATTCGGCGCTGGGCGCATTGGCAGCAGTGGAGAAAGCCGGCAAGGTGGGGCGTGTGACAATTGTCGGTTTTGACGCTGTGCCCGAGGCGCGCGCGGCGATCAAAGCGGGGAAAATCTACGCTGACGTCATCCAGCAACCACGCGTCATCGGGCAGAGGACGATCGAGACGCTGAAGGCCTACTTCGCCGGTGGAAATGTTTCTGGGGCGATCCTGATTCCCTGTGCCATCTACGATCGGGAGAGCGCCTCCGGCTCACAAGAGTAGCAGTTCTGTCAGTGGCACGCCCTGTGGCAGACGACGAGCATCCACCAGTTCTGCAGATGAGCGGCATCCGGAAAGCCTTTCCGGGCGTGCTCGCCGTCGATTCCGCGTCGTTCAAACTCCAACGCGGCGAAATCCACGCCCTCGTGGGCGCCAACGGTGCCGGGAAAAGCACGCTGGTTAAGATACTCACCGGTGTGCATCGGGCGGATGCAGGCACCATGATGGTGAATGGTGAGCGGGTCATGATCCATTCGCCCGCGGATGCGCAGCGCTTGGGCATTGCCGCCATCTATCAGGAGCTGACCCTGGTGCCGGGTCTGAGTGCCAGCGCCAACTTGTTCTTGGGTCATGAGCACACCAAGGCGACGTTCATCGACTCCGCCTTTGAACGAAAGACGGCGATCGCGCAGTTTGAAGAACTGGGGGTCACGATCAACCCCGATTCCCTGGTCAGGGATTTGACCGTAGCCGAGCAGCAATTGGTCGAAATCGCGCGAGCACTCCTTGCCGATGCCCGGATCCTCGTCATGGATGAACCCACAGCCGCGCTGATGCCACGCGAGGTGGAAACCCTGTTTGGCATTCTGAGAGAATTGACCAGCCAGCAGGTTGGGATCGTTTTCATCGGCCACCGGCTCGACGAGATCCTGGCCATTGCCGACCGGGTAACGATCATGCGCGACGGGATGACCATCAATTCTTGTCGCGTGTCGGAACTTACACGGCAAAGTCTCATCGAGCAGATGGTTGGGCGATCCCTCAAAGAGGAATTCCCGAAGGCGCCGCCACCGTCGGACAAAACGGGGTTCGAAGTGCGGCATCTCTTCGGCGGGATGATCCGCGATGCATCATTCTCGGCCAGACGAGGCGAAGTTCTCGGGCTGGCCGGCTTGATGGGAGCCGGGCGCACCGAACTCGCCAGATTGATCTTCGGCGCCGATCAGAAGGATCGCGGAGAGATCGCCCTTTATGGCCATCCGGTCGAGGTCAGCTCTCCCCGCCAGGCGATTCGTCATGGCATTTGTCTTCTGACGGAAGATCGCAAGCTGCAGGGACTGATCTTGAAGGCATCGGCCAAAGACAACTTCGCCCTGCCCAATCTGGGCGCATGGTCACGTCTGGGGTGGATCGATCGACCGAAGGAATCGGCCAGGTTCCTGCGTCACGTCGAGAACTTGAACATCCGCCTCGCCGGGCCGGATCAGAAAGCGGAAGATCTGTCCGGCGGCAACCAGCAGAAACTCCTTGTAGCGCGGTGGCTGGAGACGAAGTCACAGGTGATTATCTTCGATGAGCCAACGCGCGGTATCGACGTCGGCGCAAAGTACGATATGTACCTTCTAATCCGCGATCTGGCCGCGGAGGGGAAGATCGTGATCATGATCTCCTCAGAACTCCCGGAGGTGCTGGGAATCAGCCACCGAATACTCGTGATGCGCGATGGCCAGATCACCGGGGAGCTGGATCCGTCCAGCGCGACCCAGCACGACATCATGGCGCTGGCCGGGTGAGCACATGACGAGAAGAGCGCTCAGAGAGTCACTATTGAGGCGCACGCCAGGATATGCACGAGTGTCCGTCCGACCGAGAAATCAGTCCAAGGCCGGACACTCCTGTCCGACCTCCTTCGATGCTCCGCAAGGACTCCCCTGACATGACCGCCCAAAGCAAATCCGCTCCCTCACTCGGCCTCTCCCGGTTCGTCGCCAACTACGGCATGCTCGGGATCCTTGTTCTGCTTTGTATCCTGTTCTCGATTCTTACCCTTCAGGACCAGTACCCAAGCGGCGAGAATGCCGCGAATGAGATGCTGGCGGAATTGCCGGCAACGGACTCAGCATCGACCGGAGTCCTGATTGCTTGCGGCGACAATGCGCAGGACAGGCTCTTCGCGGATGCCCTTCAAGCCAGCCTGCATGAGCGCGGCTATGGTGTGGTCCGCGTCCTGGCGGGTGATCCGTCGGTTGTCCGCGCAGGACTGGCCGCTTTGGGAGATTCGGCCAAACAGATTCAACTGATTGCGACGACGCAGTCCTTCGCGCCGGTGGTGCAGGCGATCATCGCGCAGATTCCCAGCCTGTCGTCGGTCCGCGTGGCCACTCCCCCCTCGCACCGCTGGCCAACTTTCCTGCTGGCTGACAATGTGCGAAATGTCGCCAACCAGATCACGGTCATCGCCATCATCGCGATCGGCATGACCATGGTCATCATCACCGCCGGGATCGATTTGTCGGTTGGAAGCCTGATCGCGCTGTCGGCCGTCGTCACGGCCTGGCTGATCGGCAACGCGGGGGGCGACAACGCTTCGACTTGGTCGATGCTGCTGTCCGGCCTGGGTGGAATCCTGCTTTGTGGAGCGATCGGCGCGTTCAGCGGGCTCATGATCACGCGATTCCGCATCCCCCCGTTCATCGCCACGCTCGCCATGATGCAGGTCGCCGCCGGCGTCGCGTACATCATCTCCCAGGGGAAACCGATCTATCAGATCCCCGGCGGATTCGTTCTCCTGGGAAGGGGAGCAGAACCGCTCCTGCGAATACCCTATGCCGTTATTCTGATGATCGTGCTCTATGCTGTTGCGCACATCGTCATGACACGCACAACGCTGGGGCGGTACATCTACGCGGTTGGCGGCAACGCGGAAGCCGCACGTCTCTCCGGTGTCCGGGTGGGGGGGATACTCCTGCTGGTGTACACTCTCTGTGGATTGTTGGCCGGTCTCGGCGGGGTCATCATGGCCTCGCAGTTGAAGAGCGGCGCACCGACTTACGGACTCACGTACGAGCTCTATGTGATCGCGGCGGTGGTCGTTGGCGGCACCAGCCTGAGTGGGGGCGAGGGACGCATCTTCGGAACGTTGATCGGTGCATTCATCATCGCGGTCATTCAGAACGGCATGAATCTGACTAACGTGGAGACTTATACTCAGAAGGTCGTGCTCGGCCTGGTGATCCTTGGTGCAGTGCTGCTGGATCGTTTGAAGCAGCAGAGGTTTCGCTTGCGGACGTCACACTCATGAGAGTCACGGGCGGGGAGGCCCAGGACTGCGCGTTTCTCACACGACGATTGAATGGAGGGGAACTGATATGAACAGAACCGGAATTGCCACGCTGATGCTCGTCATTGGCGCAGCCGTGTACGGCAGCGCGCAGGTGCCAGCCGACTCGGCGCGATCGCAGAAGAAGACGCTTTACGTCGTCGGATTAGCCCATCTGGACACGCAGTGGCGCTGGCACATTCGCAACACCATCGAGGAGTATGTCCCTGCGACATTCCGGGACAACTTCAAGCTCATGGATCAGTTTCCGCACTACATGTTCTCCTTCGAAGGTGCGTTCAAGTACATGCTCCTCAAAGAGTATTACCCGCAAGAGTACGAGCGATTGAAGTCATACATCGCCGCCGGGCGCTGGCGTCTCGCCGGTAGTTGGGTGGATGCTGTCGATGTCAACATCCCTTCGTTTGAATCGCTGACACGGAACGCCCTGTACGGGAACGGGTATTTCAGGCGCGAGTTCGGCAAGACCACGCGCGACGTGCTGCTGCCGGATTGTTTCGGATTCGGCTATGCACTACCGTCGATTGCGGCCCACTGCGGACTGAAGAGCTTCTCCACGCAGAAACTCACGTGGGGCTCGTCGGTCGGCATGCCATTCGACATCGGTGTCTGGGAAGGTGTCGATGGATCCTCGCTGGTCGCAGGGATCAACCCCGGTTCCTATTCCAGTCCGATCGAGTCCGATCTCAGCAGGGACACCGCCTGGTACAACACGATTGACCGCGATGGAAGGAAGTCGGGACTCTACGCCGGCTACAAGTACTTCGGCGTCGGCGACATCGGTGGAGCGCCCGACTCCGCCTCGGTCGCGTGGCTGGAGAAGGCACAACTGAGTGATGGCCCCCTCACGGTCCGCAGTATTGGCTCGGATGATCTGGCCGACATCGCATCGGCCGACACAAGTATCAGACTGCCCCGATACCGTGGTGAGTTCCTGATGACGCACCACGGTGTCGGATGCTACAGCTCTGAGGCCGCCATGAAGCGATGGAATCGCAAGAACGAGCAGCTTGCGGATGCCACGGAACGCGCATCGGTCATCGGCCACACGCTGGGCACAATGACATATCCGCGTCAATCATTGAAGGACACGTGGATCCGTTTTCTCTGGC
The DNA here is from genome assembly GCA_020058315.1 of Candidatus Zixiibacteriota bacterium. Lineage (GTDB taxonomy): Bacteria > Zixibacteria > MSB-5A5 > WJJR01 > WJJR01 > JACRMA01. The sequence goes on along the minus strand of JAGVEK010000121.1, from coordinate 1,961 downwards.
ACCAGTTCCATGATGATCTGACTGGGACCAGCATACCTGAGGCGTACGAATACTCGTGGAACGACGAGCTTCTCTGCCAGAACCAGTTCGCCGGAATACTTCAGCACGCGGTCGAGACAACCACGCCCGCGCTCGACACGCGCGGAAAGGGAGTACCGCTGGTCGTCTACAACCCGCTGGCAATCCCGCGTGAGGACATCGTCGAGGCCACGGTTGTCTTCCCGGGTCCGGCGCCGAAGTCAGTCCGCGTCTTCGATCCGCGCGGCAAGGAAGTTCCCAGCCAGGTGAATGGCATCAGCGGGGACAGTGTTCAGATTGTATTCCTCGCTCGGGTTCCGTCGGTGGGATATGCTATTTACGACGTCCAACCGGAAGCGTCGCCAAGGGAATTCGGAACCGGATTGAGCGTGTCGGCCAGCACGCTGGAAAACCAGCGTTATCGGGTCAGACTCAACGAGAAGAGTGAAGTCGCATCGATCATCGACAAGCCGGCCAACCGGGAACTGCTGACCGAACCGATCAGGCTGCAGACCCTGTTCGATAAACCCAAACGCTGGCCCGCTTGGGAGATCGAATACGACGACATCAAAGCCAAACCGCTCGAGACTGCCGACAATACCATCCGGACACGGATCGTGGAGAATGGCCAGGCACGCATCGGCATTGAAGTTTCACGCCAGGTTGGGAAATCGACCATCCGAACAGTCATCCATCTCGCGGCAGGAGGCGCGGGTAATCGTGTCGAGTTCGACAATGATGTCGATTGGTACGAGCGGGAGACACTCCTCAAAGCCGCCTTCTCGGTGGCAACACCCAATGACAGCGTCACCTATGACATCGGCCTTGGCACGGTCAAACGAGGGTTGAACCATCCTGAGCTGTACGAGGTCCCCGGACACCAGTGGGCCGATATGACATCTCGGGACGGCGGGTACGGTGTTGCTGTCCTCAATGACTGCAAGTACGGTTGGGACCATCCGAATGACACCACGCTCCGCCTGACCTTGATCCACACTCCCGGCGTCTACGACAGTTGGGCATGGGTGGGTGACCAGAAGTCCCAGGACAACGGGCATCATAAATTCACGTTTGCGGTCCAGGGGCATGCCGGTGACTGGCGCGACGGCGGAGTTGCATGGCAGGCGGCAAGGCTCAACCAGCCACTGATCGCCTTCCAGGCACCGTCGCATGCGGGAGCACTCGGCAAGGAATTCTCTCTTGCATCGGTTGAGCGGCACGAAGCCGGCAAGGAACCATCGGTGGACAGATCCTCCCCGCAGGTGATGCTGAACGCCGTGAAGCTCGCGGAGGACACAGACGAAATTGTCGTTCGTGTGCGGGAATTGACGGGAAAACCTGCGGACGGAGTACGGCTGCACTTGGCGCGTCCCATCGTTGCCGCGCGCCAAGTCAACGGCGTTGAGGAAACGGTTGGCCCCGTGGAGGTCAAGGACGGGATGATCGAGTTCTCGCTGAAGCCCTATCAGCCCAAAGCCTTCGCCCTAAGATTGGCCGCTGCAAAAAGCACAGTGAGTGCCCGACCTGAATACCAACCAATCAGCCTCCCCTTCGACCTTGACGGTGTCAGCCTTGATGTCGACCGGCAGGATGGGGATTTCGACAGCAATGGGAACACCCTGTCCGGGGACTTGCTGCCGGATACACTTGTCGTCCACGATGTGCCGTTCCTTCTGGGATCGAAGGCGCCGAAGGCAGTCAACGTCGTGCGTTGCTCCGGTCAGACAATCACGCTGCCGGAGAAATCTCACAATCGTCTCTACGTCATCGGCGCCGCCACTGGCGGCCCGGCGGTGGGGGCATTCAAAATCGGAGAACATCAGGTGGAAGTATCGCTGCCCGATTACGCGGCGCGGCTGGGGCAGTGGAACAATCGCATGGTGAACGGTAAACTCCACGAGGAGTGGGACCAGATCGCGCCGGCGTACATCAATCGCGCGCCG
>JAGVEK010000326.1 GCA_020058315.1 Candidatus Zixiibacteriota bacterium | reverse complement strand
GCCATCCTCTTTCGGAAAATGTTCGATCACGTCTCCCAGGAAGATCAGGTCATAAGATCCGAGCCGGTCGATCTCTGAGAGGGCATCCCCGATGATGATGCGATCGTAGATTCGCCGCTGCAGGTCAGAAATATACGGGGCGAAGCACTCAATGCCGTCGATCCTCACCCGCCAGTTCTCCCGCCGCAGGCGGGCCGGATCGGCTGCAGCCCCCCAGATGTCGAGATACTCGCGAAACAGAAATCCGTATTTGCCGAATCCGGTTCCAATTTCGAGAATCGAGCGCGGCTGCAACTGCATCACGAGATTGACAACGAAGGGGATCAGTTCAGGGCGTGACGATGGCATTTGGCAACCTCACTTTTGAATCTGACAGGGATGAGACGAAATCCTTCGATTGCCGGGATTTCTCATCGAGGCGCACTTTCCCCGAAGAGGGGACTTTGCCCCCGACGAGATATCGCTGATGGTGCACAACGTGATCATCGGCCAGATCGAAGCGACCCGCGCAGAGCGCGGCGTAATCGTGGTCGAAGCAATGCGCAGCAGGATTGGTGAATGGTGCGGCCGTCACGACCGCCAGGTGGCCACGGCAGATACGACGCAATTCATCCAGGAGCGGCCCGATGTCGGACGGCACGACGTGCAACAGCACCTCGGCGGCAACAATCAGATCAAAATGATCGTCATCGTACGGCACTTCGGCACGTTCTCCGGAAACATAGTGAAGAACGCGATAAGGGTTGTCCGGACGGACACGCATCGCCTCTTCTCGCGCCACATCAATCTGGGATTGGGCGCGGTCATAGGCATGGACCTCCGGCACATCCACCCAGAGAGGAAAGAGTTTCCCGGTTCCGCAGCCAAAATCCAGCATACGACGGGGCCGGAGTCTGGCGACCAGTTCAGAAAAGAACTGCCCCTGTGCCCGGCGGTATTGCTCGTAGCCAGAAGACTCGGTGTATTCGCGATAGAACGGACCGCCGCGATTTTCCCAGTACTGATCCGGATCGTACGCTGGACCGCTATGGGTCATGACAGACCTCCCACTTCATCATTTGATGCTGGGCCGGCCTCGGCCGGGTGTGCCTGTCCGGCAGAGGATTGTGTCTCGCCACCTCCCTTGATCCGGGCAACCAGGTAGTTACGGATGTCATGGAGGCGGTCCCAGGCCGGTCGATACTCCGGGTCGGCGGCAAGGGCGCGTTCGTATCCGATCAAGGCGGCGGCGATGGCGCCACGATTCAAATAGCAGTCACCCAGCCGGGTGAGCGTGTCGGGGCGGCGCGGCTGGGATTCCAGGACTTTTTCGTATTCATCGATCGCGCGCACATAATCGCGGCGGCCGTAGTGCAAATCGCCCAGGAAACCCGCCGATTCAACGTCTTCAGGTTCCATCTGCGCGTAGCTCTCCAGAGCGAACACGGCATCGTCAATTCGATCCATGTGCGCCAGAGTCACGCCGAGATTACGGTACACGTGCTTGTCCGCCCGGCCGGCGTCGATGATGCGGCGATAGAGCGTTTCTGCCCCCACGTAATCGCCCGACCGGAAACGACAGTTGCCAACGTTGTTGATGATGTCCCAGTCATCCGGATACGCCCTGAGATACTCCTCGTAGAGTGCGATCGCCTCAACATAATGTCCCTGCTCATAGAGAACGTCGGCACGCAGTTTCTCCGCCTGGCTGTGCAGCGGGTCATCCGGCCGGATCATGTCCAGATACTGTTGTGCGGCGGACATGTTCCGCTGGCGGAACTCCTGCTGGGCGACGCGCAGAAGAAGCCGGGCATTCTGAGGATCGCGTTCGAGACAATCCCGGAGAGTCGCCTGCGCCTCGCCGGGCTCTTCCAGATCGCATAGGAGATCCACCAGCGCGAGGCATGCATCGGTGTTTGTTCCATGAAGCTCCAGCTCGCGCGCCAGCGCCCGCCGCGCCTTCTCCTTCTCACCAAGCTGGAGAAAGGCCGTTCCCAGACGGTAGTGGGCATCCAGGTAGTCGTCGCGCTCGGCGATGCAACGTTCGTACCACGTGATCGCTTCCTGCGGATCGTTTTGCATCTCCGAGACCAACCCCAATCCGTACAGGGCATTGTGGCGGCTGCGCAGGTGCAGCAGGATGATGTGATCGACCTCGGTATGTTCATCGTAGGACTTCTGACGATCGAGATATTCCAGGTAGTACTTCCGCGCCAGGTCGAACTGTCCATCCAGAGAGTGGATGTGCCCGAGACTGATGATCGCATCCAGGTAATCGGGTTTGAGTGCAAGCGCCCGGTGTGCGTTGGACGCCGCCTGCTTGTGGTCGCCCTTGTTGAAGTATGCGGTCACAAGCTGATGCAGCGCCATGAGGTGGACATGACGCTCCTTGGGATTGTCCACTGCGCTCAGATCGACCGCTCGGCCGGCATGGAAGATAACCCGATCCATCATTTCCGGGGACGGACGGTCCTCACTGCCGCGCAGGAGCTGAGCAAGATTGAAATGAGCGAACCCGTTATCGGGATTCTCGCGGAGCTGCTGCTCCAGAAGCGCTTTGGTCCGTGCGGCCTTGCGCGCCATCACTTCAGGCGCCAGGCCATAGCCGTAATGGTCGATCCGAGCGGAAACGCGAAGAACGCCTTCCTGCCCCGGGAAGCGCAATTGATTGTGTACAATTCCTTCGTAATAGGCGCCCAAGTCGCGGCGGAAGAACCGCACCGACGGCAGAAACGAAGTATACATTCGTTTCTGCGCTGAGTAGTTGTAAACGGAGACGGCAATCGCCTTGAACTCGGTGGTGCGGATCGTGTCACGAAGCAGGCTGACGTCAGCGGAGTTGAGTTCTTCGTCGGCATCGAGAATGAAGATCCAATCGGTATCCGCGTAACCCATCGAGATATTCCGCGCCTTGGAGAAATTCCCCTCCCATTCGTGGTGATGAATGATGGCGCCGAACGACTTCGCAATTTCGACGGTCCTGTCGGTGGATCCGGTATCAACGACGATCATTTGATCGACAAGCGGTTTGGCGCTGGCGAGGCATCGCGCCAGGTGTTCTTCCTCATTCTTCACGATCATGCAGAGGGAGATGGTTGGGACTTTATCTCTCTGTGCTTGTTTTGTGTTCTCCCCGGCGCG
>JAGVEK010000164.1 GCA_020058315.1 Candidatus Zixiibacteriota bacterium | reverse complement strand
CGAGACTGGTATGGGTGACATCATCATCAATGCCAACGGTGAAATGGTTCTTCGGTCGCTCACGGGCCAGTTCATCGAGGACGCTCTTGACCATGGCCGGCGTGAACTCTTTCGAGGAAAGGCCATAGCGGCCGCCGATCACTCTGGGACGCAGATTGAAATGAGGCGTGCCAAAGCTCTCGTCTTCCCCGAGAGCGGATACAACGTCGAGGTATAAAGGCTCCCCGGGGCCGCCAGGTTCTTTGGTGCGATCAAGCACAGCCAGAGTGCGCGTCGTTTTGGGCAGAGCACGTAGAAACAGGTTGGCAGCGAACGGCCGATAAAGCCGGGGGATGAGCACACCGACTTTCTCGCCCCGCGCGGTCATGAAGCTGACCGTCTCGCGTACGGTCTCGGCTCCCGAGCCCATCAAAACGAGCACGCAATCCGCATCGGGGGCGCCGTGATACTCGAACAGTTTGTAGGCGCGACCAGTCAGTCTGGCGAATTTGTCCATCGCCTTCTGGACGATCCCGGGGCAGGCGTTGTAGTACGGATTGACCGTCTCGCGTGCCTGGAAGAAAACGTCGGGGTTCTGAGCTGAGCCTCGCAGCACCGGATGATCCGGTGACAGTGCCCGTGCGCGGTGCGCGAGAATCAGGTTCTCGTCCAGCATGGCGCGCATGATATCCTCGTCCAAAAGCTCGATCTTTTGCACTTCATGGGAGGTCCGGAAACCATCGAAGAAGTGCAGGAAGGGAATCCGCGATTCGAGGCTGGCGGCTTCGGCAATCAGCGGGAAATCGTGGGCCTCCTGGACCGACCCGGACGCCAGCAGGACAAACCCGGTCATTCGTGCCGCCATCACGTCACTGTGATCGCCAAAAATCGACAAAGCATGGCTGGCAACGGCACGCGCGGCCACATTAAAGACCGTCGGCGTCAATTCGCCCGCGATTTTGTACATGTTCGGGAGCATGAGAAGCAGCCCTTGGGACGACGTGAATGTCGTTGTCAGCGCCCCGGTCTGCAGGGCGCCATGGACCGCCCCGGCCGCTCCGCCTTCGCTCTGCAACTCCACTACTGACGGAATCGCTCCCCAGATGTTGGCCTCGTGCACGACCGACCAGGAATCGGAAAGCTCTCCCATCGGCGAGGATGGCGTAATGGGGTAGATGGCGATGACTTCAGCGGTTCGATAGGCCGTGTACGCCGCGGCTTCGTTCCCATCAATTGTCTTAAACTTGCGTGGCATCCCAGTTTCTCCTTCGACGATGCGAAACCATCCGGTCCCCATCGGCTTGTTGCGACAGCCCCCCGGGCCCACGATTCGCCCTGCTGCCGACCATCTGTAAATGTACGACACCGGGACAGTGGTGCATGTCAAAAACCCGGCAGCGGCACTGTATCGCCTTGTCAATCCATGAGTTCCTGAATGCAGACCGACCCAGAAAACGCATGGCGGGGCCTTGCACATCAGTCGGCGTGTCCTCGCAGCAGAAGGTCGCCACAAGACCGCCCACGAGAGCCATCCCGGGTCTGGCACGCGCCAGCCATCCCTTTCCTTTCGTCGGCAGTGGGACAACAGGTCATCAGGGGGTGCCGGGGACAGTGGCGAGCGGACAAAAGCGCTATTTGAGGACTGATTGTGTCGTATTATCTTTGCCGTGTTTGTCCCGTTCTGGAGCCGTAGATTAGACGGCTGACCGGGGCAAGACTCATGTCCGGCTGGGGAGATATGGCGATACTGAAAGTGGCCAGATTAGGCCATCCGATCCTGAGGCGTGTGGCAGATCCAGTTGAACCGGGCCTCATCAAGAGTCCGGATATTCAGCGGCTGATCGACGACATGTTCGACACTATGGCGGAATACGGCGGCGTGGGACTCGCCGCCCCCCAGGTGCACAGCCCTGTCCAGCTTCTTGTCACCGAGGATATCATGGACCCGGACGCTGATGATGAGCTTCTGGCCGAACGGAGTGTTGTGATCAATCCCAAGATCACATTCCTCACGGTGGAAGAGATCTCGTACTTCGAAGGGTGCTTGTCTGTGCCGGACCTTCGCGGACGTGTGCCGCGAATCCGCAGGATCCGTCTGCAAGGGTTCGACCGTGACGGAAACAGGATCGACCGCGAAGTGGAGGGGTTCCCCGCTGTCGTCTATCAACACGAGGTGGACCATCTCAACGGAATCGTGTTCCTCGACCGGATGCAAGACTTTGCCACGCTATCGTATCTGCAGGAATTCGACCGGTACTGGTCCGCGAGCGCGGGTCCGGTTGCGGACTGATGATTGACCAAAGCGGAAAGACAGGAGAACGCCGGCCCTCGTCATCGGAGACCCCGTATTCATGTTCCCTTTTGCGCGAGTGAACCTAACATCCAGAGTCGCCCGAGAGACGAGGGGGCGTGATGTCGCGCATTCTGTGTGACAACGATATTTCACGGGAAACCGCCTGCATCGATGAGCACATCCTTGGCCGTCTTTTGGACCGGGTGCAAAAGCCGGGACGATATATCGGCGATGAACTCCATAGGGTCACCAAAGACCCGTCCACTGTCTTGATTCGTGTCTGTCTGGCGTTTCCTGACTCGTATGAAATCGGCATGTCCCATTTGGGACTGCGAATTCTCTACGCCCATCTGAACAAAGACCCGGAGATCTACGCCGAGAGG
>JAGVEK010000172.1 GCA_020058315.1 Candidatus Zixiibacteriota bacterium | reverse complement strand
TTCGCGCGTTCGACCGGGGTGTCAGCACCAGTTGTTGCGATTTGGGGGTGGGCGACCGATTCGACAGCCGTGGGGATTCCCGATGTGACACTCAGCGTCCTGCGGGACGGAGTGCCGCTTCACAAATCAGCTACGGTGACAGACGGCAGTGGATTCTATGCTTCCGCATTAGAGGCGGGGACTTACGACCTGCTGTTCGCACCGCCGACCGGCAGCGGGCACGAAACGACATCGTACCAGGCTCTCTCGATGGTCACTGACACGGTCGTTTCCATAGTCCTGACGATGTCGCCGCCTTTCGATCCTTGCGCGCAGTCCGGCGATCTGAACCGCGACGGCACCGCCGATGTCTTTGATATCATGGCCCTGATCGATTGCACCTTCAGAAATGTCCCGCTGCCCATGCCACAGAACGGTTGTCCAATCGGATGCGCTGACACAGACTGTGATGGCTCAGTCGATGTATTCGATCTGGTTCGGCTGATCGACTATGTCTTCAGCGACGGAGCGCCTCCCTACGACACCTGCATGTGAGCAGGCCAATCCGATCGATCGCTGGCAGCTCAAATGGCGGCAGGCCCGCCCAGAGTTGCGTCGATAGACGCCCCTTTTTGTTTCTCACGTCACCGAATCCGAGATGATTCGGTGCCTGCGAAGTGTTTCTGCGGCAGGAATCGGCTTTCAAGCAGCCGCGATCCGCGAACGCCGTGCCACGACACCAAGCCGGCCCTGAATCCGTTGCCGTAACCCACGCGGTCACGGGGCGTTACGGGGCAGTCCATTCAGAAGAAACGCTGGTGCAGTCTCTTTGGGTGTCTCGCGCCTTGAAGATCGGGACAAATGTTCCCTGGGTGAAACCCTGTTCAAAATCGTATGTCATTGGGCCGCTGAGGCGGCGGGTCAGCCAATCTACCAAGACCACGTCTGAGCAAAGAGCCTCATGTGGCCGACTCTGGCTGAACCGCTGCCAGCACGTCGATGACCAATGTGCGGCCTTTCAAGTGATTCGAAAGGCGCTGGGCTTCTTGATTCTGACGCTTTCCCGTCCAAGAGGTCGCCTGAGAATTCTCACACGGCATCGGCTGCTTGCGAGAGTAGCGACTCTTCATTTGCGCCGGCTCTGGGATTCAGGCGAATCTCACGACCAGCAGGACGACAACGAGGACAAGCGCCGTGTTGATAGGAATCACGTAGTGATAGAAGAGCGGTCCAACATGTCCCGTTTCCGCACGAGTCAGCTTCTTGTACTGGCTGAGGCAGTTAAGCATCTCAATGCTCAGAAACACGGGATTCACGCGGATTCCACGCCGTTTGCAGAAACTCACAGCCAACAGGCCGGCAACAACGGCCCACACGACGCAGCACACGGCAAGCGCGGTAGCGACGACCATTATCTCCTCCCTTGTTGTACGTTGTCAGTCCCTTCGTCCATATTCGGACTCCAAGCTAAGACACACGGTGACGGAGAGCAATGGCTTCGCCCCGTCTCTCCTTGGCCACCGAGGGCGGATCAGGCTTGCCCCTATCTGCCCTGAAGTTTCCGGTCTTGACTGAACCGACACACGCTTATGCCTCGACTTATCCAGCTTGAGGCAGTCCGACTGCCGCGAAGTCTTCTTGTGTGTGGATCCAGCCGTCCTTCCCGTCGATGTGTACCCTGAGCCATACGTCGCCAGCGACGCTCACGTTGATAGTGACAGATCTCTCGCTCCAAATCAGTTCCCCTTCCGCTTCCAGGAATTCCACCTTGGAATCCCGCTTCACGACCACGTGTTCCGGAATGCCCGTTCCTTCCTCGGGCTGAGAATGGAGCCGCACGAAGGTCATCTCATTCTCAGATGGCACGCGCTCCGCCTCGACAGGAAATCGGCACAGAGGCCGCCAGCCGCGCGCCGTCATCCTGGCACAGCGCCATGCCGGCCGTGCGACCGCTTGCATCCAGTCGAGCTGCACCGGGACGATCACAAAGAAGTTCCCCGTCCAGATGCGAACATGCAGCATGTCACCGGGCCGATTCGGTTCGGTGGATGTCTTCACAGCGCCGGAGGCCGAACTGCCCTCGAGCAGTTCGCCCTCCGCTGAGATCGGTTTGCTGAGGGGAACCAATTTCCCGTTGAAGGTGCCGAACACCTGCCAGGACGTCCCACTGTTGGGCGAGGAGGGCACGACATTGTAGGAGAGCAGAATGCCGCTTCCCGTTTCTCCCTGGAGAGATCCCGCCCAGGCATGTGTCGTCTCAACAAAGGTCTCTCCGTTGAATTCATACGGGAACGAAATCCTGTAATGTGCTGTTCCGCTCGTATCCTGAATTTGCAGGCCAACGGTTGTCTCCCGGAAGTCTTGGTCGACAACCGGAGACGGCCCCACGATGTACCGGATCTGTAAGATGACGGTGAACTCCTTGTCTCCGACAACAAGCGGACCGATGGTGCGTGTTGAGTCCTCCAGATGGACCGCCAAGGATTCTGATGCCGGTGACGACGGGATCGGAGAACTCTCGGCACAAATGGCTCGAGGACATAGGATCGCCACGGCCGTGATCACGGGAAACAACGACGACCCGGACATTCTCATACTCCCCCTCAGCTACACGCGTGAGTTAACCCGAGTCTTGTCATCGAAGGCTTCGAAGGATCTGATCTCAACCGACCTGCCCCCACGGTTTGGACCACTCTCGGGCATCGTCAGCCACTTCGGCCATGCTCGGACTCCAAGCTAAGACGCTCTTCGCCTGACGGCAGCGGCGATTCCGGTCGAGCCAGCATGACCAACATCACTTCAACACAACCATTTTGCGTGTCTGCTTCGCTCCGTCGGCGGTCACGCGATAGAGATACAGTCCGCTCGGAACAGGTCGTCCGGCCTGATCCTGCCCATTCCACGTGATCGCATGGCGCCCCGGTGGCTGGGTTTCGTACGCCTGGCTGAAGATCCGCTGCCCGAGAACATTGAAGATCTCGAGTTCGACCGGCCGCCATGTCTTCGTGCCGAATGTGATGACCGTGGAAGAATTGAATGGGTTGGGGTAGTTCTGATAGAGAGAGAATGCCGATGGAATCGCGGTTTCTTCCTGAGGGTGCTCGACATCGGTCAGGTAATCACGACCCGTGAAGCGCCAACTGGGGTATGATGCGGTGTCAATGATGCGTTCCCAGTTACTCGTGATCGCAAGGGTGCTCGGACTGAAATCTGCCCGCCACAGGTTGTAGCCCGCGCCGCCGTCATACTGGACAAGGATGCGGGAATCATCGGGGGAGAATGTCGCGCGATTCAGTGAGGTGCCGTTTGATGCGACTTCTGTGACCCGGTTGTCGCGCCGATCTGCGGCGTAAAGATAGATGCTGCCATCGTCAGCGACATAATCCAGAGCAATCAGATCAGGATGAATCTTGCCGAAGCTCGGATTGCCAATGGTCCAGCCCAACGGGATGCTCGGCAGGGTTCTTTGGATCAGACCGGTCGTCACTTCCAGATTGCGGATATCCCAGTACCTGAGCGTGCCGGAAGGTTGCGGCGTTTCGCAGTAGCAGTCATAGATGATGTCTTTGCCGTAAATATCCCATTCGATCACATCGGGATAGAGAACATCGTAGCTCTTCACCTCGGAATTGGTGGGCGTGTAGAGGGGAAGTACCGTGATGTCCTCCGAAGTGCCGAGGTGCAGGATGTAGATTGTTGGATCCCATTGCAGATCGCAAGCCATGTGGTGTCCATCCGGGGAGATGGCGATGTTGGTGAATTTGAGGGCCGTATCGCCAAGTTGAACCTCCAGAGTGCCCTCAGGGTCGACAACGGTGATCATGAACATCGTGTCGATAAAGTAGATAAGCTTCGCTGAGTCAGCAACAGTGGGCTTGGTTACGGTCTTCGCCTGGGAAACGTACCTCAGGAAACTGCCGGCGGTATCATACAAAGCCACACGACCGGTGTGTTCGCTCCTGGCGACGATCCATTGCGGACTGGTTGGCGCCGGTTCGATTTTCGGCGGCTTCGACCAGGAGCCGTCGTAGATCTGGACCTGATCGAATGCTGATCGGATTGCATCAGCGGCGGCCGAATCACCGGGGTAGAGGTCGGACGCCGCCTGCACCAGCGCGAGCCGAAGATCCAAAAACTGCGAGTACTGGTTCAGTTGTGTCGTCAGCGCGCGATAATAGATCGAATCGGCTTTGCCCCGTCCGATTGCGGTCGCAACCAAATAGAACGCACGGTTTGGGATACCGCTGTTCCTGTGGACACCGCCATTGTCGGTTGTGATCGGGAGGTATTCATACTCCGCCATGTTCGCCGGTTGCGGCGAGCCGCCGTTGTGGGGATTCGCCATGTCACGCAATGCATCACCGGG
>JAGVEK010000142.1 GCA_020058315.1 Candidatus Zixiibacteriota bacterium | reverse complement strand
GGGTCAGTGGCCACGGTTTCGGGATGCCGCAGGGCAAACTCAGGCAAACCACCGTGGTCGAATTCGGCGCCGATCCACGGACCGATCTTGAGAATGATCCTGAAACCAAACTCGCGGCAAAGCTCGAGGAATACAATCAAGTCCTTCGCCGGATCGGTCGTTCCATCGAAGTCGAACAGACCCTGACGGGATTCATGCAGACTCCATGGGACCGCACTCGAAATGATCCGCAATTCCGCCCGGCGGATGCGCTCGAAACAGACCGACCAGTGGCGCTTGGGGATCCGAAAGTAGTGCATCTCGGCCACAAACGGGTAGAACTCCTCTTTGCCGATGATGAACTTGTGGTCGGCGACCTTCAGGGAAATGCGGGAATCCTTTGCCCCACCGATACTTAGAATCCTGCGATCAGTCTTTGCCTGCTCCATAGCACCCTTTTCTTGAGAATGGGCCAAAAAAATATTTTACTGCCAAACCTCACGGAAGTCAAGGAGTTTCGTGTAACGCAATGTCATACAACGAATTGCGGCGCTCGTCCATCGACGTTGAGTTTCTTGACGGCCCCAAGCTTCTCATGGGACTGAGTACCCAGAACAGAAGACCCCGCTTCCACAAGGCGGGAGCGGGGTCGGACATCTTCAGGCGGACACACGCTAACTACTTGAGCAGCAACATCTTCTTGATCTCTGTATAGTCGCTTGTTACAAGACGGTAGAAGTAGAGCCCAGTTGGTACCGCTTGCCCCGCGATGTCAGTGCCATCCCAATCTGCCGCTTGTGGGCCATAATGGCGGAACTCGTCGACCAGGGTCTTCACTCGCTGGCCGAGAACGTTGAATACCTCAAGGCGGACATCGCCATCACGCTTGGTGTTGAATTTGATGACAGTGGAAGCGTTGAACGGATTGGGGTAGTTCTGATCCAAGCTGTAGTCCCGGGGGATGCCGCCCCCGCCGAGGTACCGGACAGATGTGGGTGTGACCGTGATCGTTCCCTTTGTGAATTCCGGGACGATTGGGGCATTAGTCAAGTCCTGCACAAAGAGGAGATGGTTGCTGTGAGCGGTACAGGTGGTGTCGACATCGAATTCACCTGCAGAATTGCCGATGTCGACTGTGATCAGGAGCGCGGGCGTGGGTCCATCCGATCCAGATCCAAGTGGGGCTTCGTCGGGCAGTATCAGCCCTAAACCAAAGATGCACCCCACGGGCGATTCAGCCACGGGGTGACTGCCGGTGTCGCTCCACGCTATGTTCTTGAAGCCCTTTGTGGTATCGATGGCTCTGCAGGCAATCGCGGTATCTGCATCGGCGTAGTACCCGTTGATGATGTTGATTGTCGTTAGGGTCGAGTCGAGTCGGCCTCCGACGTTTCGCTTCAGCGACATCTTGGTAATGAAAGCTCCCCCGGTTATTGAGCGCAATGTGAACGGGAGAACGATGTTGCGGAGATTCACATCGTTGCTTAGAGAGATACCGATCCGGACGTTCTCGGTCCCTCCCTGGACGGTCTTTGATTCCACGACCACGGAGTTGACCGCCCACGCCGGAGTTCCTACCGCGAGTGCCAGTAAGACCGCGAGTCCCCTCTGTGCAAGCACCGGCCACTTTACGGCCTGCGAACTACTTGAGCAGCACCATCTTCTTGACATCGCTGAAATCGTTGGTGACCAGACGGTAGAAGTACAGGCCGGTAGGAACGGCCTGACCCGATACGTCGGTACCATCCCAGTCCACTGCCTGCGGCCCATAATGCCGGAATTCGTCGGCCAAGGTTTTCACCTTCTGGCCGAGGATATTGAACACATCAAGCCGGACATGTCCGTCGTGCTTGGTGTTGAATTTGATGACGGTGGACGCGTTGAAAGGATTGGGGTAGTTCTGCTCCAGACTGTAATCGCGGGGGATGCCGTCGCCGCCGAGGTATTGGACGGCTACGTTACCGGTCGTGAAGGTCCAGCAGGGGCCATCGATCTGACGACCCATGAAGTCCGTGAGTCTTACCTTCCAGAAATAGTCCGTGTTGGAACTCAGGCTGCCGATCGCCGCGCAACTGTCGGCATTGGTGCCGGTGCACAAATCGACCAGCAACAAATCGTCGCAACTGGTGCCCCAGAGAACGTCATAACTACCGATCGGAACGCCGCAAGAATCGGTGACCGGGCTCCATCTTAGTATCACCGAGTCCAACTGGTCCTGGGCACCATTCGTCGGAATGGGTCCACTCGGTACAGGCAAGCCTTTCGCGCAGGGGACGGTGATCACACCCTTGGTGAAGGAAGGAATCCTCTTAACCGTTGTAACCGATGTATCCGTAAAAGGTGCCCGCGCACTGTCAGCCACAAAAACGAGGTGATTCCATGGTGAAATACAGCAAGTGTCAATCTCGAATTGACCTGGAGACTCACCGATGTCGACCAGCAAATGCAGTGATGACGTTGAATCGTCCGCGCCTGGGGCCAGACGGGCCTCAGTCGGAAAGAAGTTCCCCAAAGAGTACAGAACCGCCGAGGGGGGAATCGAGACCGAATCCGCATGACTGAGCGTGTCAGTCCATGCAATCTTCCAGAACCCGGGATAGCGCTCCCCGGTCTCTAGT
>JAGVEK010000557.1 GCA_020058315.1 Candidatus Zixiibacteriota bacterium | reverse complement strand
TCGGGCCGGGACTCCGATTTCTGTCCCACGGGACGTGAATGGCGCAATCAGAAGTACCAAGCGGTCAACCCGCTGCTCTATTTCATGGTGACCTGCTCCTCGTGCTTCTACGCGCGTGAATTCAACCGCAAGTTTCGCGAGTGGAAGGACGACGCTGCGTTCCGCACCTATCGCCAGAAGATTGTCCGGCAGCGGCACCTGAGCGCGCTGGCCGGGGACAGTCCGTTGCTGAAACGTTTGGGTGCCGCGCTGTGGCCTGCATCTTATCCGAACCAGACCGCCATTAACAAGTTCCTCCTGGGCGTTTACGATGAACTGATGCTTGATCAGCCGTCGCATTTCGATATTGGTCGCTGGTATCTGCGGATGGGCTGGCTGTTCCGTGAGCAGGAGTCCCGTCAGACCACGAATCCATCCCCAAGGGCGGTCAGGTTGATGCGCCTGGGAAGTGCTTTGCGCGATTTGGGAGGCGATGTCGGCCGCCTCGAGGACAAGATCAAAGAAATCAAACAGATGATCGATTCCCACCCGGAGGCTACCGCCTCGGCGCCTGATGACACCGATGGTCCGGATCGTTGCCACCGGACAATCACGAGAATCGCCGAGAATTTCGAGGAGATGTCCGAAGGCGTGGCGTCGCTCGCCGAGCGGCTGAGTGTCGGCGGGGTTCCTGATTGCAACACGGCCGGAGAATCCACAGAGGCGTACGGCGACTGTCCATCGTACGCCGCGTTCCTGACAGAGCTTCGCGGCGAATGGGCCGGTGTCCCCACCAATGAATGGGACGCCCTCTCGTTCGCGCTCGAGCATTATAAGAAGGCATTTGAGGAGGCCAGAGCCATTCCACCGGGCAATACGCAAATCCAGCTGACCTACATGATTGGCGAACTGGCCCGCCGCGTTGGTCAATACCAGGAAGCCCAGCAATTCTTTAATCTCGCCATTCGCAGCGGACGCGAGTGGATGCATGCTATGGCCAACGATCAGACGAAAACCGCGCTCGCCCGTCATGTTGTGGATCTTGCAATTGAGCAAATGCACAGTATCCGCGACACCCTGGCCGCTGCCGGCTGAGCGTGCCGACAGAAATCAAAAAGACAAACGATTCGCCACGGAGGAACCAATGACGACAAAGACGAAAACCAAGGGAACGACCGCGGAGCAAAAGCGCCGCTATGTGCGGCTGGAAATCTTCTCCCCAGTCACCTTCTCATCGATTGTGACCGATGAAGGACAGCGCGCCCGGCGCCATCCTGCAAAGAAGGGCGGCCTCCTGCTCAATCTCTCCGGCGGCGGTGTCTTGATCTCCACCACCGATAATGTGTTGAGCGGTGAATACGTCCTCCTCACCTTCGAGATCAAAGGGTTCGATGCGCTCACGAGCGTCTTGGGACGTGTGAAGAGGGTGGAAGAGTGTGAGGATGGCGAACGGCTGGTCGGAATCGAGTTTCTGACGCCGGAGCAGGTGGACGATCCATTGCTGGCCGTCTCGCTCTCCCGTCTGTCCGACAATCCACTGGGATTCTCGGATAGCTTGCGCCGGCTGGTCTCCCGCTTCGTCTTTCAGCGGCAGGTTGAATCGGAGTCGAAGCCGCGATGAATACGCTTCTGCAAAGGATCGCGCGATTCCCCGGACTTCCCAAGGTGCCACGGGTCTTCAGACCCGTGTCTGCGCCCGCAGCCTCCGCCCCGCACGGCTCTAAAGAGCCGTGGCACCGTCGGGTTCAGGGTGTGTCGATATCCCTGGCACTTGGCGTTTTGCTCGCAGTAGCGCCATCGTCGGTGCTGGCAGGGAAGAAGGACAAGCCTGCACCACCAGCACCCCCACCTCAGACAGTCCTCTGCTGGATGGCGGATGGCGAAGGGATGCAGCCCGCCGGCGATCTTGAGGAATTCCTCGTGGATCGGATTGGTGCAACGGGGGAGCGTATCCTTGTGGATCCGGCAACCGTCCGTGCCGCAACCCGAGTTCTGGGGTTGGCGCCGCGCAGTTCCTTTGAGCCTCAGGCTGCCCATCAGCTCGCTGCCGCCTGCGGTGCCCGCTGGGTTGTCTGGGTCAAGCTCGTCTCCCGGGATATTCAGCCCAAACGGCTGCTTGGATTCCCTTATCTGTTCAATCACCGCCGCCTCGATGAGCATGTCTTCTTTGACGTGCGTCTGTACGATGCCGCGTTGGGTGAGATGATTGGGTCCAAGCGGCTCCAGTTGTCCGACCGAGGGCATGCGACTTGGCAGGTGGTCGATGACGAGCCGCTCGATCCGTACTACAACAACGATCAGGTTGAACTGCATCAGCGCCAGCGCCGTCTCGACTGGAAGGCTGCCGCAGTGATTTCAGGGTACTGTTCTGATGTCTTCCGCTCGCCGCGTCTTGCGGCTCTTTCATTGGAACCACCGCGCAACGCGCGCGCCGATCAACATCCAGAGAAACAGACCACGGATCCCGTGGTCCATCCTGTCATTCACCCCCAATAGGCGATCCGACTCATGACCCTGGATACACACCGCAGCAACACACGCCCCGAGCCTTCAGCCGCTGACCAACCCTCTGCAGGAGCCATCGGTGAACTCGTGGATGCCGTCCGCGCGCTCGGGGACCGCGCCCGGTTTCTCGCTGTTAATCTCGCAGTCATCGCGGCAAAGCTGAAGCAGCAGGGTATCGGACGGACACGCCTCAACGATGACATTCTCGACCTCGTCGCGCGTGTCACCCGCGTCTCGCAGGACGTGGCCGAATCCGTCAGTGCTATCGAACGCGGCCGCTCGGCTGCGAATGCCTCGGCGCACCTTCCTCACACGCAATGGGAGCAGATCGGCGTCCCGGATGAGCGGACGCTCGACCGGCTCACTCGTTCTCTGCAGGAAACATTGGAACTCTCCCGCCACGTCTTCCGCCTGGTCCGCGACACATATCCGTTGGTGGCGCCAGCGTCACCCCATCAGGAGAAACCCGGAGTGACTTGGGCGGACGAATCCCTGGACAACAACACAGATGCAGGCGCAGCCTGATAACGCTCTGTCAGCGACTGGCCCGTCTGCGTTCAACGCAAGCAGTTTAGTGGACCGTAAACGCCTCGGGAGGGCGAGCCTCCTGTCGAGCCCTTCTTCCACGAGGAGAAGAGGCTTGGCAGGAGCCTCGCCCTCCCGTTCGCGATTCGGTCGCCTGTTCCAGCCTTTTATCGCATGGTCGTCTTGCTGGAAATCTTAAGGGCAGTTCCACCAGTAGATGCTATTCTCACAGAGGCAGCAGGGAGCCAAACCGCCGCTGAAAACATGGTCTATCAGGTAAACTACATCAAATACATCATCGCTGTCTGTACAATTGACGTCCCCACGGTCGATGTTCTCACAGTACAAATCGACCGGCGGCTGCGTTCCGCTCCCAAAGACGTATTCAATCAGACCAACGATGTCGAACACATCCAGCACTCGATCGTCATTCACATCACCATGCGAGTGACAATCGCAGAATGGGTCAGGGAAGACTGAAACTATGCCCTTCGTGAATGCGGGAACAATGCTCAAATTGGTAACATCCTGAACGAATATCAGATGACTGCTGGGGTCGATACACGTAGAGTCAATCTCGAATTGCCCCGGTACACTGCTGCTAATCAACTGCAACTGGAGAGATCCTGTGCGAGGGTCAGCACCGGCAGCAAGAGGCGGATCGGTCGGGAGTAGGTTGCCCAGTTGAAAAACCACCCCTTCCGGGGACACCGCGTTGATGGGACCACTCGTCTTGAACCCACCGGGCTGGCCCTCTTTGCAGGTGCCGTCGGGATTGGGATACGTGGCGATCAAGTTGATGCCGGTGAGGACAGTGGACAGGCGACCACCCGGGTTCCGCCTTGGTGTCAGGGATATGACGAATGTCCCCGGGTCGATCTCACGGACGATGAGCGGAATGCACAGTTCGCGCAAGCTCACATCGTTGCTGATCGCGATGCCGATGTTGCTCGATGCGCCCAGCGCCAACTCCTTGGACTGAACAACCACAGAGTTGCCGGCCCTTACCGTTGCGCTTCCCACGCAAAGCCAGCAAGCGCCAAGTGCTACTGCCGTGAAGTAGCGCTTGGGTCCCTTCTTCGTCTTGGTCTCCTCTTTCATCAAAGAAATCCTGTGATGAACTCTTCGCTCCTGCTATCTCCGGTCTGCGGAACAAGCCACCGCGAGATTCCCCGGCCGCTG
>JAGVEK010000440.1 GCA_020058315.1 Candidatus Zixiibacteriota bacterium | reverse complement strand
TCTCGTCTATCAGGATCGGTCAATCGAGGAGTCGTTCTCTGACTCGGGCCGGTCTCGCTCCTCAACTCAACATGTGATCGCTGCCAAATCCTCAGGTTCCCCACCCCGTCGATGAAGGAATGAACCCGTGAACGTTCCATTCTTGGATCTGAAGGCACAGTACTCAGCAATCAAGCAGGAAATCGACACCGCGGTCGCGTCTGTCCTGAGTAGCTGCCAGTTTGTACTCGGTTCCCACGTCCGTGAGTTCGAAGAGAATTTCGCGCGTTATTGCGGTGTCAAACACTGCGTCGCCGTGGATACAGGCACTTCCGCGCTCCATCTGGCGCTCCTTGCGGCGGGTGTCGGCCCCGGCGATGAGGTCATCACGGCTGCCAACACCTTCATCGCGACGTGCGAGGCGATCTCATACTGTGGCGCCGTTCCCATCCTCGTCGACATGGATGAGATTACTTACAACATCGATCCACGCCTTGTGAAGGCGGCCATCACAACGAAAACGAAAGCCATCATCCCCGTCCACTTGTACGGTCGCCCCGCTCCGATGAATGAGATCAATGCCATCGCCAGGGAGGCTGGCCTGGTCGTGATCGAGGATGCCTGTCAGGCCCACGGCGCAACATACAAGAACCGTCCTGCGGGATCGTGGGGACAGTCGGGTTGTTTCTCGTTCTATCCCGGCAAGAACCTCGGGGCGTACGGCGAGGGTGGTGCGGTGGTCACCAGTGACGATGCGGCCGCCGGCTACATGAGGCTTCTGCGCGATCACGGTTCGCAGCAGAAGTACCACCACGATGTCATCGGTTACAACTACCGAATGGAGGGACTGCAGGGCGCGATCCTCAATGTCAAACTGAAGCATCTTCCCGAATGGAACCGTCTGCGCCAGGCACACGCCGGCCGTTACCGGCAGCAACTGGCGGGCGCCAATCTCGGGCTGCCGCCATCCGACGACGATTCTCAGTCGGTGTACCACATTTTCGTCGTTCAAGTCGACGACCGCTCACGCTTCCAGGAAGACCTGAAGGAAGAGGGGATTGGTACCCTGATTCACTACCCAATCCCGGTCCATCGCCAGAAGGCCTATGCCCACTTGAAATGGCCATCCTATCCCATCACCGAACGGCAGTCAGGGCGCATCGTGTCGCTGCCAATGTTTGCAGAGCTCACGGATGAGCAAATCGATCACGTCGCGGCCGCGGCACGCCGCTCCGTCGATTTGTAAGATCGTCCGGGGTTGAAGCTCATCACTCATGACGAAACAGGACGTCAGGAAACCGGCGCGGAATTCTTCCCCGCGTGCCGTCGAGCGCCCGTTTTGGTGGGAAGGCTGGACGCGCTGTTTTGACGACCGGCGGTGGCGCGTCGGTGCCATTCTCCTCGTGATCGTTCTGGCCGCCACGGTCCGCCTCGTCGATCTCGGTGCCGATCCACCCCTCGATGTGTCGTGGAGCCAGGATCTTTTTACCGACCCGCCGCAGTACACCTCTTACGCTCGCAACGCGATCGTATTCGGAACATGGAATCCCCTCGATGACGACCGGCTGGTGTTCTTTCAGAAGAACATCACAGGGCTGCTTGCGTACTTTGTGTTTCTGATGACCGGGCCGGGCATCAATTCATCACATCTGATTGCTGTGCTTCTGAACCTCGCCGGGATTGTGTTTCTGGCATGGGGGGCTGGCCGGGCTTTTGGATTTCTCGCCGGCTGGGCGGCGGCGCTGTTCCTCGCCGTGAACTATCTCTTCGTCAGTTATGGCAGGCTGCCGTTTCTGGAAGTGGCATCGAATGCGACACTGGCAGTGGCGTTCTTCGCTTTGATCGCAAGCGTGCGGCGCTGGTGGTGGGCGCTGATCGGCGGCGCTGTTGCTGGCGCGGGAACTTTCTTCGGCAAAGTCACGGCACTCCATGCCGCGCCGATTCTGTTCCTGTCGTTTGCTCTCGTCGGTTGGCAGGCGGTCGGAGAATCGAAGTCACGCCGTTGGGGTCGCCCTGTGGGATACGCGCTCGGCATGGGTCTGGTCTTCGTGATCTGGTATATCTTCGCGTACCTTCCGGCTTCAGCCGAAGTGCTCGCCTATCTCAAAGAGCAATCGCTGCAACTCTACGGAACTCCGATCGGACTGTCGTCCTTGACAGGATTCTTCACCCAGTGGCTCTCTTTCGGGATCAACACCGGTCTTCTCACCTGGGCGCCGATCCTGACCATCGTCGGACTGCTTGGGATGTCCTGGATGGTGATCCGGTACTGTCGCGGAGAATCGTGGAAATCGTTCCTGGCCGCGTTGCCTCCAGGTGTGCTCGCACTGGTTGGCTGGTTCTGGTGCGCGTACGCCGCCCTGATGCCATTCAACTACCGCCCGGTCCGCTACCAGATCGTCCTCCTGTATCCGCTGGCTGGTGTTGCCGGTTGGATGGTTGCACAGTGGGCGGCTGGCAAACGGCAAGGGAGTGAACGGCGAGTCGCCCGCCGGGGCGGGTGGTACGCAGTTCCTGCCGGTGCGGTCATTCTGGCGACCGGGTTGCAGCATCTTGTGATGTCCCGCTGGTTCGAGCAGGCTCGGCCGGGGCCGCTGATTCAGGGAGCAATGTTTGCGCTGCTGCTCGGTGCCATCCTTTCCGCCCTCTGGGTCTGGACGACCCGGCGCGGTGCGCTGGGAAATCAAGCGGGTGGCAAGATGCGCCGCGCGCTCGAATTGATCGTTGCCTTGGTGCTGCTCGGCACGATCATCGACCAGGGGCGTCACTTCATTCGCTGGTGGTCCGACGCGCAGTACTCGCTGGCCAGTGCCAACAAAGACCTGGAGCAGACTCTGGGTGAGGGTGCGATTCTCACCGGTGGATACGGGACGGCGCTGACCCAGACGGGCCGCCATGGCAATTTCCCGGCAATGTTCGGTGTGGCCCACGCCGACCTC
This sequence comes from Candidatus Zixiibacteriota bacterium, assembly GCA_020058315.1. GTDB lineage: Bacteria > Zixibacteria > MSB-5A5 > WJJR01 > WJJR01 > JACRMA01. The sequence goes on along the minus strand of JAGVEK010000440.1, from coordinate 74 downwards.
GATTTCTTCAAGAAGCACCCGGTGACACACGTGGCGATCGTCGATGTCCCGGACGAACCATTCTTCCGCGATTA
>JAGVEK010000506.1 GCA_020058315.1 Candidatus Zixiibacteriota bacterium | reverse complement strand
GTCATGAAAGTCATCGTCGGCTTGGCGCAGGGAATGCTGCCGCAACAATGGATGGCACTCATGTTCGAGTACGGGCGCGTGATCCGCGTAGACATCTAAAGTCCCTAAGATCGTTATTGCTGCTTCGTTAGTTGGACTGTGTTAATAAATTTATCAAGCTAAACATGGCGACATATATAACGCCGCATCATTGGCTTCCAAGCCCTGTATCCATGGGATGTTCATGCTGCATATGCGGCAACATTTAGCACGTCATGTTTAACTGCCGCAAAGGAGCCATCGAAACTGAGCTGTCAGGAAACCACCAGTGGCCTACCGCAGCACCCGGCCACGTACGAAGTTTTACAACATGGCGCACCACGCCCTTGTGGGGCGTGATGCCCCACAAGGAGTGATTCAAACGGTTTCGGAGGTTTCTTCCTCTTCCACCGCCGACGTATCGCCCTTCGATAGATCCAGGGCGGCGTCGATTTCTTTCTGACGGCAGGCCAGCCATGCCAGCCGATCCGCCTTGTCAAACTGCTTTGCAATCTCAGCCTTCAGGTCGCTCATCCGCTTCTCCGTCCGGGCGAGGTAGTCGCTATCTTCTGCGAGCCGCTCTTCCATTCGGTTCATCAGATTTTCGAGAACACGGATGAACCCGTTGGGGTTGTCCGTATGCCCGGCCTCATGCTCCACGTTGCCGATGAGCACAAGACGCTTGCCAAAGTCACGTTTCACATGCGAGCGAATGGCCATCCGGAATCCGCCAAACAGCCCGATCACCCGGGTGTCGCCCGGCTTCACGACGCTGAACCGCAGCACCAGTTGCTTGGTGACTTCGGTACGGTCCAAATACCACGTGCCGTCAATCTGCATGCGGAAGCTGTCTCCCGTCACGTTCTGACGGTTGACAACATCGCCTTCCATGCCGGCGATCCGTTGCTGAATTCACTCGATCCGACCAGGCAATGCGGCCAGCTCCGACTTGTTTCTCCATTGCTGCTGCTCCCATTGAGATTTCAGGAGCGACAGCTTGGCAAGCTCGGTATCCACACCCGCCTTTTCCAGCACCAGGGGATTCCCCGACGCCAGTGCCTTCACCTCGGCATATGACAGCGCCGCCAGCTCCACATCCTCCGCGCTGCGCATTCCGGTGTTCCCCTGCATGACCTGGGCAATGAAGCGCGCCTTGGTCTCAAGGGTCTGCCATATGTACGCATCGAAAGAGCCTTCCGTGACGTAACGGTGGATACGCACTTCTTCGTTCAGGTTGCCCTGGCGAATGATGCGACCTTCCCGCTGTTCCACGTCAGACGGACGCCACGGTGCGTCCAGGTGATGAAGCGCCGCAAGACGGGTCTGAACATTGGTGCCAACCCCCATCTTTTGCGTGCTGCCCAGTACCACGCGCACACGCCCCTCTCGCACTGCCTTGAACAGTTCCTCCTTTTGGGAGTCACTGTCGTAGTCGTGGATAAAGGCAATATCTGCGACGGGTACTCCCATCTCGATGAGCTTCCTTCTCAGGTCCTGGTAGACGCTGAATCGCCCATTTTCAACAGGGGTGCTCAAATCGCAAAATACGATCTGTGTGCCCCTGGTTGATGCGGTTTCCTTCCAGACCCCAAAAACCTTCCCGGCGCACTGGTTGGTCTTGCTTCCCTCATAGTCCTCGGCGAACGGATCCACCAGCCGCATGTCCAGCGCGGCCTTGCGACCATCGCCCGTCACCGCCAGCATGTTGTCCTGCTGAGGCGTTACCGTTCCATTCCTGATCGCTTCCGACCGCTCCACGAGGGTTTGGACGTAGGCTTTCAGTTCCGGGGTCGGCTTCGCCGTGGCCGTCTCCTTCAATGCGCGAGGTACCGGGAGTTTCAACATCTCCGCCGTGCGTATGTCCGCCACCTGCCCGAACATGGACATCAGTTCTGGAAGATTGACGAACCGCGCGAAGCGGGTATGCATCCGGTAGCCTCGGCCATCGGGCGCCAGTTCCAGCGCGGTCACCGACTCGCCAAAGTTGCCTGCCCAGGTATCGAACTGCTGAAGCCTGAACGCCGACAACGTATCGGGTTGCAGATACCGCTGCATCGTCCACATCTCCGCCATGCTGTTGGACACAGGCGTTCCAGTGGCAAACGCTACGCCCGCGCGGCCTTGATGCCTGGCCATGACACATCGCGTCTTTAGAAACATGTCGAAGGCCCGCTCGGAGTTGCTGTTGGGCAAACCCGCCACGCGCGTCATCTTGGTGAAGCGGTAGAGATTCTTGAACAGGTGCGCCTCATCAACGAAGAGCCAATCAATACCCAGCTCGTCGAACGTCAGCACGTCGTCCTTCTTCTCCCTGGCCGCAAGCTTTGTCAGCCTCGCCAGCCAGACCTTCTTCGCCCGCTCAAGCTCCTTGACGATCCTGTTGCCACGATTCTGATTCGCGTCACGAATGGCCTGCTCGATCTCATCGATTTGCTTCTGGATGAAATCCTCGATGAACCCATCGCCGAGCTTGATCCGCTCGAACGACGAATGCGTAATGAGCACACCATCCCAGTCGCCCGTGGCAATTCTGGACAAAAGGGTTCTGCGTTTATCCCCTTGCAGATCGTCCTTGCTCGCCATGAGGATGTTGGCCCCAGGGTAGGCACGCAGGAACTCGGCCGCGAACTGCTCAAGCATGTGATTGGGCACGACGTAACAGGGTTTTCCGGCGACACCGAGCCTTCTCAACTCCATGCCGGCGCAGATCATGGTGAGGGTTTTTCCGGCCCCCACGACATGCGCCAGGAGCGTATTGCTCTTGCATGAGACGACTCGCCAGATGGCATCACGCTGATGGTCATGCAACCGATACACCTGCGAAAAGCCAGGGAGTACCAAATGCTTACCGTCATAGCGACGCTGCACAATGCAATTGAACTGGTCGTTGTAAAACCGGACCAGCCGCTGTGTGCGCTCATCGTCCAGCCACAGCCACTCCTGGAATTTCTCCCTGAGCTCCTGTAGCTTCTCCCGTGCGGCAATCGTTTCCTTCTGATTCACGATCCGTTTGCTCCGATCATCCGGCGCTGGATCGGTAACCGTCGGTACCTGCTGATTGAGCGCCTGCTCAAACAGCGTCATCGCCCCAACCCGCTCCGTACCGTAGGTCTGCGTTGCTGCCACAGACCACCGGGTGGCATGGTTCGGGTCGATCTGCCATGCACCGGCCGTCGCATTGAACTCGACGCGGTTT
>JAGVEK010000462.1 GCA_020058315.1 Candidatus Zixiibacteriota bacterium | reverse complement strand
TAGCAGATCGGGACCAACGATCTGCCTGTAGCCATGAAGATCCACACCGCCAGGCCAGTGCCCGCGGCTGCGGTCACCCAGTTGGCAATCCTGGCCGGACTTGCCTTGCGAACAAACCAGCCCAACCCAACCAGCATCGACAACACGAGGAGGCCGGTTCCAGGGACGAAGAATCGATGGGCCTTAAGAACGTCTCCCCCGATAAAGACGACGTACACCAAGTAGACCAGCCAGACAAGCGGAATGGCCCGCCACCGACGGGGCAAGATTCGGAGAGCAAGAAGTGCCAGCGCCGCGGTCACTCCATACAAGCCGTACTCGCGCATGTACAGCCAGGCATAATCAAGACCGCTTTGGAGGTATTCTGCTCCCAGTCCGGTCTTCGCATAGAATGGGTTCGGAAGCAACGAACCGTAGTACCAGAGTTTGAATGCCGCATACGGTGACAGCAGGATGATTCCACCAGCGGCGAGACGAATGGCCCGTGGCAGGCCGTCCCCCCAGAACCACTCGGCAAGGACGAGCAAACCCCATATCAGCGCTCCTTCCGGGCGACTGAGGCAGGCGATGGCCAGCGCTGGGACGACCAGCCATGAATGGCGCACCCACCACCAGACGGCCAGACTGACCCACAGCGCAAACCACGCGGTCTCAAGTCCCGATACAGCCCAGTAGGCGAGGGAACCGTTGGCGGCTACGATCAGGGACGCGGCGACGGCTGGTCCAAGCCCATTCCCCCAGCGAAGTTCACGCCAAGCGGCACGGACCCATATTCCTGTGAGGATGATCAGCCCAATTCCGGACGCCAGGCCCAGGGCCTTTGCTACTGGGTCGAACGCGAGCCCAATGCTTCCCGCGAGAACCAGCAGAATGACCCAGAGGAAGTTGGTGTATCCTTCGACATGCTCCCCTGCATTGAAGACGAGTCCGTCTCCCCGAAGCGCATTGGCGGCGTAGCGGTATGAAATAAACGCATCGTCCTGGGTAAACCACAGATTCCGTGTCTGGATGATGAAGATGATAATCGCGACAACGATTCCTGCGGCCAGTATCCAGTCTTCGAGGGTCAGACCGGTACGGGCGGAACGCCTCAATGTACGGGGTTTGTCTCGTCGCGCGGGTGTGCTGGACTTGTTCATTCGGGCGCGGCCTTATGAATACAGAGGCGTGCCTGTCGATCTCCCACGCCTCGGTTGCCGGAACAAATGAACCGCTTTCCGGGACGAGTGGCAACCGCGAACGGTGCATACTCTGCTTGAAGTGAGTGGCGGGCGGAATGACCGTGCCGCCGGTCACTGCCATGTCTCCGTGATGCTGGGTAACCCACCGGAGCGAGTCCAGCTTGGAAGGCGGTGCGGCGGGCAAGCATCGGGTGATGCGCCAAGAATCCCACCATCCGCGCACTCGGCTTCGCCGAGAGCGCTCCTGGCGGGCCACCGGCCACACGGCAACAATCATGGTTGAGTTGACCGACCGCGCAACCAAGAAGGGAAATTCGCCGCGGAGAAATCACACGGCCGAACTGTGAAGAGGATTCTCGACGGGAATCGTGGCTGGACGCGATCGTGCGGCATTGCGCGAAGAAGCACTGTCGATCCAGGGAAACTTCTGGGTATCCAGAATCTCGAGGAAGCTGTTTACCAGAGTTGGATCGAATTGCGTACCGGCACAGGTCACCAGTTCGTGGCGGGCATCACCAAGTGAACCGGCCTGCCGGTATGGCCGGTCTGAAGTGACGGCATCAAAAGTGTCAACCACGGCCAGTATCCGTCCTTCGATGGGGATCTTATCCCCTGCCAACCCCGTGGGATATCCCTTTCCGTCAAATCGCTCGTGGTGGTAATACACGTAGGGGACCGCCGGTTTCAGGAAAGGGATACCCTGGATGATCGTTGCCCCGATTTCAGGGTGCCGTCTCATCTGGGCGAATTCCTCCGGCGTGAGGGGGCCGGGTTTTCTCAAGATCTGGTCCGGCACGCCGATCTTGCCGATGTCGTGCAGTGTGCAGCCGATCCATAAGTCGAACAACTGCTCAACTCCCCATCCCATCTGGCGGGCGATGGCCTGGGCCAGCACCTTCACTCTGTCGGTGTGGCCGCGCGTGTACGGATCCCGCGTTTCAATCGCGTTGGCAAGCGCTGAGACTGTGTCCATGTAGGCGCACTGGACGTTCTTGTAGAGCCGGGAGTTCTCAATCGCAATGGCCGCCTGGGCAGCGGTGATTTCAATTGAGCGCATTGTCCCTTCACCGCAGGGGCCGGCGTCGGACTTGCGGATGATGTTGAGGACGCCAATCACCGATCCCTTGGCGACCAGTGGCTGGCAGATCAAGTCGTGTTCACGCTTATCGGAGTCGAACATGTCGGTCTGCTGTCCGCTCAGAACAATCGTGCGCCCTGTGGCCAGCCCGGTCTGCACCGAGGGAGCCGTTCCCCCGAGAAAATCCAGATAGGCCTGATTGTGCGCCAAGCCACGTTCACCGTCCATGACCTGCAACTGAAGTCCGGGACGTGAGCCGGCGCGAAGGAGAATCGAGGCCGCCTGAGCGGAGAATTCGCGGCGGACAGTTTCAATGACCATGCCCAGCAACTGATCCAGCTCCAGGGTTGACCCGATGGCGCGCACGAGTTCGGAGATCGCCACCTGCTCACGCAGTTGCATGTTATCGCGGCGCAGACGGCCCCGCTCCAGGGCACGACGCACCGTTGCGATCAGGTGCTGCACTTTGAATGGTTTGAGAAGGTAGTCATCGACACCAAGCTGCATCGCCTCGATCGCCGTCTCGACGGTCGGATACCCGGTGATGAGAATGGAGACAAGATCGGGCTGGTGTGCGTGCGCCGCGCGGATGACATCCACGCCGCTGGCGTCGTCCAGCATCAGATCCGTGATCAGCAGCGCCACGGGCTGGGCGGCAAGGATTCGTCCGGCTTCCAGCGCGGTGCCGGTTGCGATCACACGCAATCCCATTTCGTGCTCCAGACAATCGTGAAGCAAACGCCGGATCATGGCGTCATCATCGACGACAAGAACTGTCCCGATGGAGGAATTCGTCGGCACTGACGGAAGTGGCAAGTCGGTCATGTCACCAGTAGTATCGGGCGCTAAATCAGGACAATTCAGCGATAGAATTGCCGGGGCGGAGCGAAAAACGATTCAGAGCAACCGGGGCAACTCAGAAGGGAGAAATGGGGTCGAAATGCGCACAAAGGTGAAGCTGCTTGCGCTGTCCCGATGTTGCACAGTGCTGCACCGGACTGCTCAATAGTCGATTCCCTTCTGCGCCAATTCGCCCTTCTGGTAGGGATGTTTGATCTCGCGCATCTCCGTCACGAGATCGGCCGCGTCCAGCACCTCCTGCGGAGCGCCACGGCCAGTCATGACGAGGTGCACATTCGCAGGCTTTTGCGCGATCAATGCAATCAGATCGTGGGCGGTCAAGAAACCCAACTGGCAGCCAACGAAAATTTCATCAAGGATCACCACGTGCCAGTTTCCAGAGGCGATTTCGACCTTCACCTCGTCGAGCGCCTCCAGGGCGGCCTGGCGATGCACTTCGCGGGGTTTCTTGTCATCGACAATGCCGACAAACCCTTCACCCTTTTGGCGAAGTTCAACATAGGGCTCGAGGCGCTTAATGCCATCCAGTTCGCCGTAGTGCCAAGACCCTTTGATGAATTGCCAGATCAAAGTGCGCAGATTGTAACCGGTGGCGCGAACGCACAACCCCAGCGCGGCCGTAGTCTTCCCTTTGCCGTCACCGGTGTAGCAGACCACGAGACCTTTGCGGATTTGGATTTTGGGCGGGTCGGGTTGCATGGGGGCTCCTTCAAGGTTGTTGAAGGATGCAGGGAGGTGGTCGTGGCGCCAAGGGGAATCTGCGGCGAGGGCGCGATCTTCGATGCGTGTTGCACGACCTCAATCGATCAGCACGACGGTCAGAGTACACGTGTGCCACGGACAAGGAAAACCGGGCGGCTCTTTTGCCCGGTTTTCCTTGTCCGTGTCTTTCTTCGGACGGTGAGAAGAAGACACGGACAAGCACCCGGCTTCTTGGGCAGGTCACGCAGATTCGGTTCTCAGCTTCATCGGCTACAGCGGTTCCAACGGCCCCGTCGTCGCGCCGACGATGAACTGCTGGAGGATCGGGTCAGTGGATGTCCGGGCTTGGTCGACGGAGCCGTCGAAGATGATCTGGCCGTTGTGGAGCATGGCGATACGGTCACCGATTTTGAAGGCGGAATTCATGTCGTGAGTGACGGCGATGGCGGTGACTTTGAGGCGTTCGCGCAGATTCACGATGAGATCGTTGATCCCCTCGGCGGTGATGGGGTCGAGGCCGGTGGTGGGTTCGTCGTAGAGGACGATCTCGGGATCCATGGCAATGGCGCGTGCCAGCGCGGCGCGTTTGCGCATTCCACCGGACAGTTCGGAGGTGGAGCGGTGGCCAATCCCCTCCAGTCCCACCCATGCGAGGCGTTCGGCCACGATGTCGCTGATCTCTGATTTTGACTTGGTCGTGTTTTCCGAGAGGCCCAAGCCAACATTCTCCGCGACGGTCATCGAATCGAAGAGCGCACCACCCTGGAACAAGACACCGCAGCGCATGCGCAATTGGTAGAGCTGGGCGCGGTCGAGTTGATCGAGACGCTTGCCGTCGATGGTGACGGAGCCGGCATCGGGTTCCATCAGGCCGAGGACATGTTTTAGCAGCACACTCTTGCCGCAGCCGGAGCGGCCGATCACGACCAGGGTCTCCCCTTGGGCGATGTCGAGGTCCACACGATCGAGCACGACCCGGCGTTCAAACGACTTTGTGAGTCCGTGAATCTCGATCATCGCTATACCCGGAAGAGCGCGGTCGCAATCAGGTAGTCGGAGATGAGAATCAAGACCGACGCGATGACCACAGCACCGGTCGTCGACCGTCCCACACCTTCTGCGCCGCCGCGTGTCTGGAATCCCTGATAACATCCGATCAGGGAGATGATGATCCCAAAGATCGCAGCCTTGAAAAGCCCGGCGTACATGTCGGACATGTGGAAGAACAGTTTGACACCGTTGAGGAATGTGGTGGCGGGAAGATGGACCATCACGACAGCCACGACCAGTGCACCCATGATTGCGATGAAGTCGGAAAACAGCACCAGCACCGGGAGCATCACGGCGCCGGAGACCACGCGTGGCATGACCAGGTAGCGGACCGGATCGATACCCATGACTTCCAGTGCATCTATTTGCTCGGTCACGCGCATCGTGCCGAGTTCAGCAGCAATCGACGCACCGACTCGGCCCGCGACAACCAGCGCCGTAAGGACGGGCGCCAGTTCGATTACGACCGCTTTGCCAACAGCCGTCCCAAGGTAGCGCATGGGCACGAAATTCTGGAATTGATAGGCTGCCTGCCACGCCGAGACCGCGCCGGTAAAGACCGAGGTCAGGATGATCAAGGGCAGGGAACGGACGCCCATGGTGAGCATCTGATACACGACAAGTCGAATGGAACTCAGGAACTGGGGCAACACCCCCAACAGGCGCCACACCATCACAGATAGCCCGCCAACATAAGAGATGAGACGAAGGAAGCGGCGGCCGATGTCCCGGATTAACTCCACATCAGAAGTATCGGCTTGGCGGAGAAGCGGCGCAATGAGGAAGGGGGCAGGTGAGGCGGAGGAGGCTCAAGCGTGCGGGGACCCCGGTGAGTTCCGCGCCCCCACCATCCGCTCCGTCCCGCAAGCGGGACTCGCTTCTGGTGGGCCACCCAGCAGTATATTGAAGAAAGAAAACGCGGGCGAGGGCGCCCGCGCCACATTGCTCTTCCCACTACGTCTGCTCGCTGGCTGGAAGTTGGGGTGACGGAGCGGGGTGACTAACCCGGAATTGGTTCTTTGAGGAGATATTTGACGGCTTTTTCGACTACGTCCCGCGGCTGGGTGCCAACCCATTGCTCGCGGATTGTCCCGTCACGACCGATGAGAAAGGCCGTCGGGATCCCCGTGAAGCTGCCGTACTTGACAACAACGTCCCGATCGCCGATCAGAATGGGATACGGAATCTTGTACATGCTCGCGAAAGACTTCAGAGCATCGGTGCCTCCGCGCTCCAGAGCAACACCGAGGATATCAAAGCCGGACTTGTTGTAAGAATCGTGCAAGGAGACCAGATCCGGGATCGATGCACGGCACGGCCACACCAGGTCGCCCAAAAATCAACCAAGACGACGTGCCCGCGATAATTGCTCAGGCGGACGGTCTCTCCAGCCATGCTCCGGAGAGCGAAATCGGGAGCGGCGTAACGGTTGGCGTCTGTCCTGGCCGGACTGGGCTTCGATACCGCCTGCGTACTCGCGTCTTCACGCGAGGCCTTGGGATCAGAGCCCCCGGTGGAAGCGGTGTTCCAGAACATGAGCGCGATCGTGCCCAAGGCGAAGGCGCACGCGATAAGCAATGCCTTTGGTCTTTGGTGAATCGTTCGCATGCGGTGCGGGTACCCTGATTGGGCGGGTTCCCCCAAAAAAACAGCTACCGTCGTTCAATTTTATCCGAGAGGGGGGCAGGGAAACTCGGATAAAGTGCGGAAACAACGGTAGCCGAAAATCCTCTGATGGGTGCCGGGCACCCTTGTCAATTTGCGAATTAATTGCCCCCGCGCTGACGAGTCAACAGAAACTTTGGCGCCTGTAACTTTCTCCGGCAGCCCTAATCCGGTATTCAATCAGATTTCGATGAGCCACCCTGCTGAATCTTTCGACCGATTACAGAATGAGTTCAGCCTTTGCCAGTTTCCTTCTTGACGTAGCTATCGTAACTCATGGTCTTGTAATGGTTTTCACCTACATACCTCAAGAGGGACATGAAGTTACTGGCGGCCTGGTAGCCCGACACGGGTCCGATCTTCTTACCATCAGAATCGAGGAACCAGTACGTCGGAAAGCCGCGCACGGCAAAGGTTTGCGTCAACTGGCGTTCGCTCATCTTCTCTCCTTCGAGGGTGACGAAGGCCGAGGTGGCATCGCCGTTCACACGGACACCGATGAAGTTCTTGTTGAACGCCGCGACCACGGCAGAGTCGCGGAAGGTGGTGGCGTCCATCTTCTTACACCAGCCGCACCAGGTCGTGAAAAAATCAACCACGACGGCCTTGCTCTCGGTTTTGGCCTTGGCTAAGCCGGAATCAAACGGAAGCCACGCAATCTCCTTGGCCGAGGCAGACTCCAAGGATACGGCCGCATCAGTCTTGGTCTTCTTCTTGGAAGTCTTCTTCTGGGAGACATCCTGGGCCAAGGCCACGGCGGTCATCAACGCGATGGTACACAGAAGGATCACACACTTGCGAATTCTCGTCATGGTTTACCTCGTTCTCGAATCATGTGTATCTACGGGCCGGGCGGAAGCCGCGTTTGGCGGCCCGATCAAGCTCTACTACACAATACAGCGTCAGTGCCAAGGAGTTCCCTTAAGGAATCGACAAGTTCCCGTGATGCCTCGAGGCGCACCCTGTTCGACTTCACCTTAACAGTCCTGTCCCCCACCGGGTAGTAGAAGTATAAAATGCCGTTGCCGCGGTCGAATCGGGTGAGGACCTGCTCGAGACTATCGAGCAGACCAGTCCCGATTTGATCGGGTGTCAGAGTAATATGAAG
>JAGVEK010000158.1 GCA_020058315.1 Candidatus Zixiibacteriota bacterium | reverse complement strand
ATGTCGCGACATTGTGGAACCGCTTCTTCGGCACCGGTATCACTATAGAGAGAACCTCGACAACAGGGTTCCGCCAGTTGACGTGCCTACGGGGCCTGAATGGAGCATCCAGATTGATTCTCCGTCCCATGCGATCGGCCCTCCTGCGAGTTTCAGAGATCGCCCCTCGTCAACACTGCCGTTCAGCTGCATCTGGTAGAGTGTCCCACCTGTAATGACGATCAACTCCCCATTGACAGAAGTGAGGCCTACCATATCACGAAAGGCGGCCGGAGCCGGGACCTCTCTCACAATGACGGCCTCGCCGGACTCAAGCGACGCCACCGGGTCAATCGCGATCATTTTCATGATCACAGGGAGGGGCCAGTATCGATCGCACCGGGGCAGCCAGAGCAAGCTGTCTACCCATGCAATCCCGCCGCGGACTAGGTCCCAGTACCCGACCGGGACAGTGAATCCGTGGGTGAGAGTTCCATCGCCACTGAGGAGCGATATCCTAGGTGGATTTGTGATTTCCACCACCCAAAACTCGGTTCCAGACCAAGCCATCCCTGCGAGCACGACTCCGGATAGCCATGTCGTTCGCTGGCACAGCCCTGATGGATCGAACACGAACAAGGAATCCCCATAGGGTGCGCTCAGTGTCGTCCAGACAGATCGGCCATCAGAACCCAGTGCCCGGTATCCACGGTGTCGGTTCAGAGAAACGACCACGGAGGCGTAGTCTTCCTGATAGCGGAGCAGGCGTGCCTGAGGTGCCCACAAGTCTCCCCTCACTTTCAGTGTCTTCGCGGTGTTGAGGAAACATCGTGCGGGATCGCTGGCAGAGCAAGACAGCAGCCACCGGCTCCAAGCGGGCACCGCAAATTCAGGGCAATCGAAGCTTCCAGGCCATGCCTCAATTGGGTGCCAGGCAGACTCACAAGCGCTGTAGGCACTGACATTCACCGGAGAGCAGTAATCCACTTGATAGCGGAGCCAGATGTCGTCGACTCTGCCCAAGTGAGTGAACGCAGATTCCGGGAAGGTGATGCTGAACTCATACTGCGGGCTGCCGTAGGCCACAGGGCTAAGGTACACCGGAGAACTATCGGCAATTGGGTTCTCCCACAGACTCATCGCCGGCAACTTGGCAGGTTGATGGGGTCCGGTCGTATGTTTCGCACAACGTGGGGCCAGTATTCCGGCCACAATCAGTGCCACGAGCAGCGAGCCTCTATAAGCTCTTTCCAGATTGTCTGCATTGCCACGATCCCGAATCATCGGCCACCTCCACCCCGCACGCGATCTCCCTCAACCTCACTGACAATCGATATAATACCGCTGTCGGGGGGCAGTATTCCTGCCGATTTCATCAGGTCAGAATCCGAGTTCGGCGCTGATGCGCTGGCTATGAAGCCTGTTGCCGGACGGAGTTGCCCCAAATAGGCCGGACCCGCCGCAGCGGGTGTCCGGACTACCGAAATCCCATTCTGATTCCCTGGTGGGGCGGACATTCTTGTCCGCCATTCAGCAGGCTACTCGATAGAATTCTGCAACAGGCTGCAAGTCAGTGGCACACAGCCAGTACCTCCGGCTCCCATTTGCGGAAGCAGGGGAGGCCATCGTGGAGTCTCACCTCAATCCCCGATTTTCAGCACCGCGAGAAACGCTTCGGGCGGGATGTCCACGCGGCCGATCCGCTTCATCTTCTTCTTGCCCTCTTTTTGTTTCTCGAGGAGCTTGCGCTTGCGGGTGATGTCGCCGCCGTAAAGTTTCGCGGTCACATCTTTGCGCAGAGGTTTGATCGATTCGCGGGCGATTGGCTTGCCGGCGCCCAATGCCGCCTGGATGATCACTTCGAATTGCTGGCGTGGGATCAGTTCGTGCAGCACTTCACACATCTTCCGGCCGATCCGATAGGCGGAATCACGGGGTACGATGGACGAAAGCGCGTCCACTGTTTCGCCGCTAATTCGAATCTCAAGTTTTTCCAGCGGGCTCCTGCGGAACTCAAGGAAGTCATAATCCAGTGAGCCATATCCTCGCGTGACGGACTTGAGGCGATCGTAGTAGTCAAAGATGACCTCGGCAAGCGGCATGTCGAAGATCAGGCGCGCGCGGTCCCCGGCGACATACTCGGTTGTGATATACTCTCCGCGCTTGCCGGTGGTCAAAGTCATCACGGCTCCGACCGATTCATTGGGGCAGACCATGTGTGCGCGCACGAAAGGCTCAGCAATGTGCTCGTACTGACCGCGCGGCGGCATGTCGGCCGGGTTGTCGATCGTTCGCACGGTGCCATCGTTCATGGTCACCTCGTACTCGACGTTGGGTACGGTTGCGACAATCGCCTGGTCGAATTCGCGCGCCAGCCGTTCGCTGACAATCTCCAGATGCAAGAGACCAAGAAAACCGCAACGGAACCCGAAACCCAGCGCCAGGGACCGTTCCGGGGAGAAGGACAGTGACGCATCATTCAGCCGCAGTTTCTCCAGAGCGGTTCGCAAATCGCCAAACCGGTCGGCATCGGCCGGGTACAGCCCGGAAAACACCAT
>JAGVEK010000489.1 GCA_020058315.1 Candidatus Zixiibacteriota bacterium | reverse complement strand
GACAACGCCAAGAAATGGATCGAGACCGGCATGTTTGGCGGCAAAGGTTCCTTCGCGCACAAGGCGGCGGTCGTGGGCGATACCGTCGGCGACCCCTGCAAGGACACCGCCGGCCCATCGCTGCATGTGCTGATCAAGCTGCTCTCCACAATCACGCTCGTGCTGGCGCCGCTGTTCATCTGAAGCGCGTGCGCTTTCCAATAACATAGGAATCCGGGCAAGGGGCTTTCAGCCCCTTGTCCTTCTTGTGGAAGTCGGAAACAGTGAAGGCTGGTGCCCCACCCGCAGGGTGGAGTGTTTTCGTGGGGCCTGCGACGAATCAACTCCCTTGGACGATTCCGAAGAGAGCTGACATGAAATGTGAGGTCTTCATGGGTTCGTGACTGCGCAGAGCACACCGATCACTCCCACCCTTCGGGTGGGGCACCTGGCCCGGTCAGTAGACGAACGGAACCAGCTTGCGCACGCGACGCTGGTAGTCGCCATAGGTGGCGTACTTCTCTTCCAACCACTTCTCTTCGCGTGCCGATTTCCGGTCGAGGAAAAGGAACAACGCAACCACATACCCCACCGTGAGCCAACCCTGAACGCACAGCGCCCAGCCCAAGCCGAGTACGAGCCCGCCTGAGTACATTGGATGGCGGACGAGCGCGAACGGCCCGGTCTCGACGAGTTGCGCGCCATCCTTCGGATACGGCAACGGCGTCAAGCCACGACCCAGCTTGACGAGCCCGGCCAAAAGCAGGATCCCCCCCGCGACCATCAGCAGGCCACCGATGATCGGGCACACACCCGCAAACGGAAATGACCATGTGGGTTGGCCGAAAACTGTGCGGGGACCGAAGAACACCAGCCCGATCAGGGCCACTTGGGCGAGAACGAGCCATTCGCCGCGCCTGCCCCTCCACCAGTGTTCGTGATCGTCAGCCATTGTAGCTCACCAAGTAGCTTGGTTCCCCGCAATTCATAGGGTTTGCAACGGCGCAGAGCAAACGATTCTTCGCGCCCTATCTTTGCACCCTTCGGGCGGGGCACCTGGCAAGGGGCTTTCAGCCCCTTGTCCTTCTTGTGGACGTCGGAAACAGTGAAAACTGGTGCCCCACCCGAAGGGTGGGATTTCTTCGTAAGGCCTGCGACCAATCAATTCACTTCGACAATTTCGAAGAGAGGGGACACGCAATGTGAAGTCTTCGTGGATTCGTGACTGCGCAGAGCACACCGATCATTCCCACCCTTCGGGTGGGGCACTTAGCGTTCCAGATCGGCCTTCGGCTCTACATCCTATCGAACAGCACCGCCACACTGCAGTTCGTGTCGCATTCGATGCTCTGAACTTGCAGCGACCAGTAGGGGTCGTAGGACCGTCTCTCGAAGAGCGTCACGAACTGGCAAGCGGCAGCGCCCTCCGCATCTCCGCGATGCGCGTGGACATCGAAAGGAAGGCCGGTAATCTCGATGCGCATCGCGGTCGTCGCAGCAAGATCCGCTCGATAAGTCGTGTCCACCGCGCTGTACGTGCTAATCTTCCCAGCGATTGCATCGATCGTTGCTGTGATACTGCCCTTGGAGCTTCCCCAATCGTAAGTTGTATCCCACTCGGCGGTAAACGTGTTGCCCACGAAATGTCCGGGGGCGGGATTGATAATGGTCGGATTGATCATGACAGTGTACTGGCTGCTGTCCTGTCGCATCATGTGAGCGACGAAGTCCCCATCCATGTAGCACCTGTTGAAGTTTAGCTCCGTTGGTCTGCTTACGGTCATCGTGAATGCGATCGTGCGGGGATTGGTATAGGGCGACTGGCAGGCGGTGTTGGTCAGCATAGCCACAAGACCCCAGCCGGAATCGCCCAATGATCGCGGGCGCATGACATCCACTTGGGGGGATCCACTCGTCAAGAACTCGACGCTGCCGTCCGCCCGGTACTTGAAGATCGTGAGTTGACCAGCCGCGGCCACGAATGACATCGTCGCCGTGCTGTCCAATCGGTTCAGCAAACGAATGGTGTACAGGCGTGCGGAGAGATCAGGATAGGAATCCGGGAAGTTCCTCAGAGTGTCGGCGGCACCCGCGATCACGTAGTCGCCGGACGAGCTTGCCAGGAACGTGCCCAATGCGACGGGGTACACTCGTCCCTGCAGGTAATCGCGCAGAAACTCCTCGTACCACTGCGGCGACGGCGCGAAGGTTTCGTCAATGGCGGTCACCGGATGGCTGCCGGCGCGGATTCTCTGATAGACTGAGATGAGGTTTTGTTGGCCATACCGGGTCAGAAGGTACTTGACCAGACCGGCCATCCCGTAGCCGTGGGTGGCCGTGCCGACGGAGATGCCGGCGTGCATGCCGCGAAACGGCGCCATCTCACGCGAAACGATGGGCCCGGGGACATAGTTGGGATCGGTCATCAACTTCCCTTCAACCCAGGTTGAGACCCCCTCGTTAAGCCAGTAATGCTCGCTATGGAACTTGGATTTTGAGATCCGATTGCGAGAATCGTAGAGGTCCTGCGCCAGGTGCATGAATTCATGCGCGGCCGTTGCTCGGAGACCGCTGCGATTCTGACGGAGAGTCTCATGAATCTCGATGCACCCATAGTTGTCCCCCCAGATCGAAGGCATATACAATCCCGAACATCCCGTTCCGAGATCGCGAACCGATACTTGTACCGGCCATCTCGTGCGACCGGCATAACTGAAACCGAGGGCGGTGATGGAATCGAATGCGTCCTCGAAATCAGCGGCCAATTGTGCCACTGCGTCGCTGAAGATCTGCGGGTACGTGATGCGAAAATGGCCCTCGGCACTGACATACGCTGGCGGCCGATTGACCGCCCGCATGATCAACTCCAGATCCTCGCCCGTGGTGTATCCGGTGCGGTCGGAAACCTTCATCAGGCCCTGTTCCGGGTCGGGAGCTGGAAGCTCGCAGATGAGGAAGCCGCCGGAGTCTATCGCCGGCTGCAAGAAATAGGCGATCGCAGCGGTATCCAGTCCGGAGACCATCGTCTTGTGGCCGATAGCAACGTAACCGGAGAGCGTGAGCGAATCTTCGATTTTCAACCGGAGCCGAAGCGCCGACGAGTACGATGCGGGCAGATGTCCGATGCGATAGGTCTTGCTGATGCCTTCGGCCCCAAATGGCAGGATCTTCTCGGAGACAGACAGTTCGAGTGTCACCAGTTCGGAGAACGCATCCGCAGGGACAATCAGCGCGAAGTCGTCCGTGGCCAACTCACCGCCACCCGTGCCAATTGTTGCCGATGTTACCAGGGTGAAGTCAGGCTTCTGAGGTGCCGAGGGTTTGTCCTTACTGCAGCCACCGAGAATGAGAGCAGCCGCGAGCGCGCTTGCCACAAGAGAGTTCTTCATTTCACCTCCATAGTTTCAGATAGGCAGACTGACCTGCCTCCGGTTGTTATACCACAGCCGAAGTTTGTCCCGCCATCGCAGAAACACAATCGCCGACTTGGAATCCAGACGACCGTGGTTTAGTTGTCTCGAGGCACGTGGCCCTGACATCCCGGCATCCAGAACCGGTGTGCCACTGACTTTCGGGCGTGTTGAAAAACCGGGCAGACAAGAGTGTCTGCCCCACGTTGGGCTGTGGAAGTCCGAGACTCTCAGTGGCGCGGACACTCCTGTCCGCGCTTCCACAAGGCGAAAACGGGGTTTTTCAACAAGCCCTAAGGTCAGTGGCACATGCACTCCGACACAGGGCACTGCCCCGTCCGCCCTGATCACCTCACCCGCACGAACGTCCACTCGAAGCAGTCGATGCACAAGTCCATCAGCTTGAGAGTGTCGGGCGTGACACTCTCGATCAATTGCGGCATCTGACCGCTGTCGCCGTATCGGATCACCACGCCCGCTGGAAAGCTGGGGGCTTGTTCGATTCTCACAGTGTAGGGAGTTCGGATCTGGAGCACGCTGTCGCGCAGCATCTCGAAGATGCCGTCCGAACCGTAGATACTCGTTTGCGTGTACCCTTCGGTCTCGGGAGTTCTCTCCATGCCGGCGATCCCGCCAATCGACCGCACCCACCGCCACACGCCATACAGTGGCCGGGGGCCGACTCGGCAGGGATGACAGATCGTCCCACCGAGGAAGGTGTGGTCGATCAGGCCGACCACGTCAAAGACGTCGGCCGCGCCGTCGCAGTTCAAATCAGCGCGATCCCGGGGGTCCGGCGCCAAACTGCCGCTGAACACATAATCGATCATCCCCACAACGTCCTGCACATCGACAACGTCATCGCAGTTCTGGTCCCCCGGCGGGGCGACGGCGAACCTGAATGTGTCCACAATCGTCGGCACGAGCGGCATCGTCGCGATGGGATTGTCCACGTAGAAGATGTAGATGACCTTGTATTTCCCTTCGGCCAGTTGCCCGACCGGAACGGCCAGATCGAACGGCACCACCACCGGCAGCGTGGCTCCGTCATTGAAGAGGACGTCAAACCGGACACAGAATGAGTCGCCGACCCGGTCAGCACTCATCAGCTTGGGGACCTTCCAGCTTGTGCTGCTCAACTCTCCGGACACCAGCAGTGTGACCGAATCGCAGTCGAATGGGCAGGCGGGCCTCGTGCCGTACTTCAGATTCGCAAGTGGATCGCCCCACTGCGCCTGAGCGGTCACTCCCAGCGCGAGAGACAGTACCGTCAGAACAGTTGCGACAAAGTAGTTCTTCCCCGACATGGCATGCTCTCCTTCTCAGGGGATGGTCAATTCTATTCCACCTTAAGATAGGATAGCGAGAGCCGGGTGTCAATGGTTTCAGGGCTGCAATCTGGACGGACGCCCCTCAGCTGCCCGGAGCCGTCGATTCCGACTGCTTGAGCTTCTCACGCAGGGTCTTGCGATTGATGCCCAGAATCTCGGCGGCGCGTGTCTTATTGCCGCCGGCCGCGGCGATGACATTGCGGATGTGCTCGGCCTCCACTGTCGCCAGAGAGCGATTGAGGATGGAAACTTCGGCGACAGAGAAGCGCATGTGGGGGGGGAAGTCCGGCACATCAATAATGTCCGATTCGGTGGAATGGAGCAGTTGTGAGATGATATTCTGCAGTTCGCCGATGTTGCCCGGCCACGCGTAGCTCTTGACGACTTCCATGGCATGATCCGACAAGCGCGGAACACTCTTGGTCACTCCCTTCGAGAGTTCGTTCAGGAAGTGACGGGCCAGAAGCAGCACATCGTTTCCCCGTTCCCGCAGAGCGGGGACGGCCAGGACATTCATGCTCAGGCGAATGTAAAGATCATCACGGAATACGCCCTCGTTGACCAGCGCGCGCAGGTCTCTGTCCGACGCGGCAATCAGCCGGAAACTGGCGGCATGAGAGTCAGTCGATCCGAGAACCTGGAATTCCCTTTCTTCCAGGACATGGAGCAGCCCGGTCTGCATCGCGTAAGGAAGCTCAGAAACCTCTTCGAGATACAGAGTTCCCCCGTCCACCAACTGGAGAAATCCGAGATGCGCTTCGGTCTTGCCGTTTGGTCCCCCTGAAATGTATCCAAACAATTGCCGTTCAAAAAGCTCTTCGGGGCTTCCGGTGCAGTTGATGCTGACAAAAGGTGCTCTGGCTCTCGAACTGCCATAGTGGATTGCCCGCGCCAGCAACTCCTTGCCGGTGCCATTCTCACCTGTGATAAGCACAGGAGTGATGGACGATGCGGCTCTGGCTACGGCCTTGAACACCGCCTGCATCGCATCCGATTCTCCCAGCATCCCGAGAGGATTGGCGATGGGCCGTTCCGATGATGCCTGGCTGGCCTTGCGGAGGCTGAGTCGCTCCATAACCCGGCTGACAGCGGCGAAGAGCTCTTCTTTGGTGAATGGCTTCGAAAGATACTCCCCCGCCCCCGATTTGATGGCCTTGACGGCTCCCTCCACACTGGGGAATCCTGTGATCATCATGACCTCGGTTGTCTTCAAGTTCTCCCTAATGTGGCGCACGAGGTCGAGCCCGGAGGCGCCGGGCATCTTGAAATCGGTAATCACCAGATCGACATGACGCATGCCCAGGATTCTTAGCGCCTCCGATGCGTCCGCCGCAGTGAGAACTTCGTAACCCTGCGCGGAGAGATTTCTTTGGAGGAGCTCCCGCGTATCGATGGAGTCATCGACCACAAGGAGGCATTCCCTGGTGTCACGGGGTGGCATTTCAATCTTCTCCGAAGCCGTTGGATGGATGTTCAATTGGGAGGCGGACTTCAAATGAGGATCCCTTTCCGAGCTCGCTTTTCACGTCAATCGTGCCTCCGTGCGCAGTCACAATCCCATGAACCACCGCCAGACCCAGGCCGGTACCCTCACCGACGTCTTTGGTCGTGAAGAAGGGAGTGAATAGTTGCCGCTGTACCTCGGGGCTCATGCCAATTCCAGTATCCTCAACTCGCAGCATGACGCTGGTACTGTCGGATCTGGTGCTGATGGTCAGCCTTCCCCCCTGCGGCATCGCCTGAATGGCATTCACCACCAGATTCACAAGCACCTGGTAAAGCTGCGAGCGATCGGCGAGGATCTGAGGCAGTTCCTCTTCGACCTGACGGTCCATGACGATGCCTTCTTTGGCGCACCGCGACTCCAGAAAGTACAGTCCCTCTCTGACGAGCTGGCTGAGATCGGATTTGGCTCTTTGGGCGGGCATCTGTCTGGTGAAGATCATCAGCTTGCGGATGACCTCACGCGCGTGGAGCGCAGCATTGATGATCTTGTCGGCATCGCGGAGCGCCTGAGCGGAGAGCGCCG
>JAGVEK010000178.1 GCA_020058315.1 Candidatus Zixiibacteriota bacterium | reverse complement strand
GTCGGGATCAACCACCTTGGTGACTGGGGCACGCAGTTTGGCAAGCTGATCGTTGCCTTCCGCGCATGGGGGAGTGAAGAGCAACTTGCTGCCCAGCCGATTCAGCATCTCTATGATCTTTATGTCCGGTTCCATACCGAAGCCGAGCAGCATCTGGAATTGGAGGAGCGCGCCCGCTTCGAATTCAAGAAACTGGAGGATGGGGATCCGGATAATCGCGCAATGTGGCAGCGGTTTCGCGATCTGTCCCTGGCTGAATTCGACCGCGTCTATCGCCGGCTGGGTGTGACGTTCGATTCATATGCCGGTGAGGCATTCTACGAGGAGCATCTCCCGCCCCTGATCGAGCGTCTGCAGCAGAGCGGCGTCGCAACGGTCGGAGACGATGGCGCGCTGGTGATTGATGTCGACGGGAAGGACCAGCCACCCATGCTGCTGCGCAAAGCAGACGGTGCGACATTGTATGCCACCCGTGATCTCGCTGCTGCAGAATACCGCCACGCAACTTACGATTTCGAACGGTGCCTTTATATTGTAGGTGCCGCGCAGGCGCTGCACTTCAATCAGCTTTTCGCTGCTCTCAAGCGAATGGGGTACGGCTGGGCTGACCGCATGGTGCACGTCGAGTTTGGCTGGGTGAAATTCGCCGATACGATGATGTCAACCCGGCGCGGCAACATCATCTTCCTCGATGACGTCATCGCCGAGGCGGTGCAGCTCACTCGCACGATCATCGCGGAGCGAAATCCCGATCTCGATGATCCGGACGAGGTCGCCGAATCGGTCGGTGTCGGTGCCGTCGTTTTCTGGATGCTGTCGGTCAAGCGCCAAAAGGATGTCAATTTCAACTGGGACGACGTGCTCTCATTCGATGGGCGCACGGGGCCCTATTTGCAGTATACACACGCGCGTCTATGCTCCCTTTTGACCAAGTGGGGTCGTGCGATCCCTCCGGTGGCCAATACCGACTTGTCCCGGTTGCAGACCGACGAGGAGCGGCAGATCCTGCTTCTCCTGGCAGACTGGCCGCGACGGATTCGCATTGCCGCCCGTCAGCACGAGCCGCAGATCGTCGCCGCATCCCTCTTGGACATGGCGCAATCATACAACACATTCTATCAGAATGTGCGAGTACTCGATGGTGAACCCAACGCGGCCCCGTCACGAGTCATCTTGGCGGATTGCCTGCGGCAGGTACTGGAAAATGGCCTTTTCCTGTTAGGGATGTCTGCGCCCCGGAGAATGTAGAGCCGTGCGGGAATGACGCCACCTGCGCAGACCACAGCAAGTCAGGAGTGATGATATGCTAATCGTAATGGAAACCCACGCCACGCCGGCCCAGGTACAGATCGTCTGCGCCGAAATCACGGCCATGGGGCTGACACCGCATCCGATGCCGGGTGCGCAACGCACCGCCATCGGGATCACCGGCAACAAGGGCGCCGTCGATTCATCGCGTCTTGAGCAAATGCCCGGCGTCGCGCGTGTCATCCAGGTCACCGCGCCGTACAAACTGGTCTCGCGGGAGTTCCACGAAGAGAATACGATCGTCGACGTCAGCGGGGTCAAGGTGGGTGGCGGTCGCTTCATCATCATGGCGGGTCCGTGCGCCGTCGAATCAGCCGAGCAGATTGACACAATCGCGGCTTCCCTGCGCGAAATCGGTGCCCATATTCTCCGGGGGGGCGCATTCAAGCCCCGCACATCGCCGTACAGCTTTCAAGGGCTGGGCGAAGATGGCCTCAAGCTCCTGGCCGAGGCCGGCAAGCGGTACCATCTTCCAGTGGTGACCGAGGCGATCGACAACGAGTCGCTTGAACTCGTCGCTCACTACGCCGATTTGGTGCAGATTGGTGCCCGCAATATGCAAAACTACTCCCTGCTTCGCCGCGCCGGCCGTTGCGGGAGACCCGTTCTTCTCAAACGCGGTATGTCGGCAACCCTGGACGAGCTGCTCATGGCCGCCGAGTATATTGTCAACGAGGGTAACCCCAATGTCGTCCTCTGCGAGCGTGGCGTGCGGACTTTCGCGGACCACACGCGCAATACACTGGACCTGTCAGCGATCCCCTTTGTCCAGCGTACCAGCCACCTGCCCATCATCGCCGATCCGAGTCATGGCACAGGACGCCGCGATAAGGTCATTCCACTCTCATGCGCGTCGATAGCCGTCGGCGCCGATGGCATCATGGTCGAGGTTCATCCCCATCCAGACAGCGCACTCTCCGACGGTCCGCAGTCGCTGTTCCCCGAACAATTCCGCGATCTGGTGAAACGCGTCACGGCCATCGCGGGAGTTGTCGGGCGCCATCTCAACTGACCCCAAGCCATGAGCGATACACCCACTATGACATCACGCCCGACGACAGATTTGAAGATCGAACCTGCGGCCAAACTGGTCGGTCATTACACACCCCCGCCGGACAAGTCGATTGCCCATCGCGCCCTCATCCTGGCAGCGCTCGCGTCTGGTCGGTCGATGATTTCGCCGATCTCGCGGTCGGCGGATGTCGGCTCGACCGTGGCCTGCCTGCTACAGCTCGGTGTTTCCATCGAAGCCGGGAAAGATGGCTGGGTGGTCGACAGCCCTGGTGCGAATGGTTGGACACCGCCCGAGCGCGCGCTGGACTGTGGCAATTCCGGCACGACCATGCGCCTTCTATCCGGATGCCTCGCGGGACGCGGTTTCGATTCGACGCTGATCGGCGACGAATCGCTTTCGCGCCGGCCGATGGGCCGCATTGCTGTGCCGTTACGGAGAATGGGCGCTGTCATTGAACTTTCGGCTGGCGATGCGGCCCCCATTCATATCAAAGGCTCTCATCTTCGCGGAATCGAGTACCGGCTCCCCGTAGCCTCGGCCCAGGTCAAGTCGGCAGTCCTTTTGGCCGGTTTGGACGCGCGCGGCGAAGTGATCGTCATCGAGCCAGAATCCACGCGTGATCACACCGAGCGTATGTTATCCCATGCCGGTGTTGATTGCCATGGCGAGGCGCCGCCCCGCCCGGCCGATCCGCGAGAACAACTGCTGGCGGATGTTCAGAATGGGATTGCGACCAGCACCGAGGCATACCATCGCCGAATCACTCTGGGTGACAAACGCAATCCGCGTCCAATTGACTGGCGCCTTCCCGGCGACTTCTCGGCGGCGGCATTCTTTATCGCAGCGGCCGTGGGCGCACGACGCGCCGATCTCATCATCGCGGGAGTTGGGCTCAATCCCACACGCACTGGGTTCCTTAAGGTCCTGCGGCGAATGGGCGTGGAGGCGGAGCAATCCAAGGATCACTCCGCGACCGGCGAACCGGCTGGCCAAATTCGCATCGGTGCCGCAAAATCTCTCAAGGCCGTGCATGTTACTGCGGCAGAGACATCCTTACTCATCGACGAACTGCCGATGCTGGCAGTTCTTGCGGCGCGCGCCGACAGGGTTTCGGTCATCCGCGGTGCGGCCGAACTCCGTCACAAGGAGTCGGATCGTATCGCCGCCGTCACACAGAATCTCCGTGCCATGGGCGCCAAGGTGGCCGAGTTAGAGGACGGCTGGGCGATCGAAGGACCCACCACATGGCATGGTGCAACCATCGATCCCCACGGTGACCATCGAATCGCCATGGCCTTTTCGGTGGCCGCGCTCTGGGCCGATTCGCCAAGCATCATCCAGAATGCCGGCGTCGTGGGAATCTCCGATCCGGATTTCTTTGC
>JAGVEK010000293.1 GCA_020058315.1 Candidatus Zixiibacteriota bacterium | reverse complement strand
GGACACAGATCTATTGCCAGGAGGTTATGATGAAGACGCGATCGTGGGTTCGGCTCGAAACCGCAGCCCTTCTGGGTCTGGCGCTGTTGATCCTGCCCGCGCCGCTGCAGACGGTGAATGCAGAAGCAGGAGCAGGAGCAGTGTCGCCGAGTTCGACGCTCGCGGGTCTCTTCGACTATAAGCCGTATCTCTTCGGTGATCCTCCAACCCTATCGATAAACGTTGTTTCTGTCAGCTCAACAACCGGCTTAGCTGAGTTGAACGGAGTTGACATGGGGCCGGTTGCGGCGCCGTTCACATGGAATTGGGGAGACGGCTCGTCTGCAAGCGGTTGGTTCCCGCAGTCTCATACATACGTGAATGTCACCAAGAACTACCTGGTTTCGGTGATCTCACACTACACCGGAGGCGAGACAGACACGGCGGAGGCACTGGTTCGCTTCGTGCCTGCGACCTATTCGCCTGACGGCCTGCCTGCCGAACTGGCGGTCACCGTGCCCTCTGTTAAGCCGTCGCTCACGACACGGCTTTATCTGATCAACCCGGACCTTTCGACCTTCGGCGATTCCTTCTTCACCATGGTATCGAGAAACACCCTCGAGTCCATCTTGACGCTTTCGGCAATTGTCGAGATGGACCTGACAAACGACGATGTCTACATGTACCAATCCAAGTTCGAGCAGGTGATGTTGCGGGATTCCACCTTCGGCGGAGCGTACTCCATCTGGTTCAGCAACCCGGTCGTGTTTGGGGTTGGAGACGTGTTTCTGCAGGGGGCGATCGGGTACTCTTCGCTCTTTCACGAAATGGGGCACAACTTCAGTCTCAACACCCCCGGAGGGTTCTACTACGGGGGACGGATCGACGGTCCTGCCAACGCGATATACTCGGAGACAATGGCGCAGATATACCAGCATGCTGCCGGTTGGGTGCTGCTCAATGGAACAACCAAGTACGACTTGGATGAGGATCTGGCCTTTGAGATCAGAAAGAGCGTCACGGCGTCCATGAGTTTCGTGCGCAGCCGGTATGACAGCTACATCAGTTCCGGCAGACCCTTCTCTTCGTGGAACGATCCGCCAGGGGATGCGACGCTCGCGACGTTCATGACCATAGCCTGCAAGTTCTTTGAGCACGCCGAGAGTTCCGGCATGGGGTATCGCGCGCCTGTAAAGCGGATGCTGCATCTCTTGCAGTTGTTCGACCAGGGTCTAATGGACGCCTATGACCAGAACAACAACACGGCCACCGCCGATTCGGCACGGGCAACACTGCTGGTAGCGGCTGTGTCGTATGCCTTCAAAAGTGATTTGCGTTCAGAATTTGAAGATCTGAACTTCCCGATTGATGACGTCTTCTACAATTCGTTGATATCGCGGGCCGGACAGATCAACACTGTTCCCGTGCTGTCCCGCTTGATTGCCGACGTGTCCTTGTCAGGGTGTACTCAGGAGTACGCCTTGAATCTGGCCGACTCTGTCGTCTTCTCTGATCCAGACGGGGACGCGCTGACGTATGGGGCTGTAAGTTCCAATCCCGGAGTTGCCATCGCGTCGATGGAGGGGACGATGCTGCATGTGACGCCCGTGTCGGACGGGAAAGCGAAAATCACTGCGACTGCGGATGACGGCAGCGGAGGTACGGAGTCAACCGCGTTCATCGTCACAGTCGAAGCTTGCGGCTGCAACTGCCCGTACCAGGGCGATATCGCATCGCGTCCCACCGGTGATGGCGTCATCGACGTGTTCGACGTCATCGAGGTCATTGGGATCGCCTTCAGTGAGTCACCGGACATTCAGGATCCGCAGTGTCCCAAGACACGTGGAGATGTCAACAACGATGGTGTCATGGACGTATTTGACGTGATCTACCTGATCGCGACGGCGTTCAGCGAAGGGCCGATGCCGGTTGATCCGTGCGCTCCGTAGACGACTGCGCGGTGGCATGGGCGTCCCGCCCATGCCTCACGGGCGGGACGCCCGTGCCACCGGTCTTCGAGCCTCTAACAAGAAGAATGGTGCGTGTAAACACGCACCCTGCATCGGCCGCCAGCCAGGGTGTGTGCTTGCACGCACCAGTGCTTTGCGACGGGGTAGCGTTTCACTCTGTTAGAGGGTCTTAACACTGCTCCGCCCTTGCGGCGACATGTCGCCACACTCCAAAGCGAGAAGCCCGCAGCAGGCGCTGCGGGCTTCTTCGAAGCAAAAAGCGCTGGTTACTTGCCGATTTCGACAGATCCCATCATGGCGGCGTCGACGATTGTCGGCGTTACAAAGATCACCAGATCGCGGCTTTTGATGTCTTTCTTTTCGTAGCTGAAGATCTTGCCCAGGATGGGAATGTCCTTGAGGAACGGGAGTCCAACCCGGTTGACGACCTCTTCCTGGCTGGTCAGGCCGCCGATCACCGCAGTCTGCCCGTTGGTGACAACCACGTTGGTTTCGGCGTTGTTGGTATTGATGATGACGCCGTTGGGATCGAATGCGTAGGAGGAACGCTCCGGCTTCAGGTGCAGGAGGATGCGGTCCTCGGAGGTGATGTGGGGAGTGACACGGAGAATTGTTCCGACCTCCTCAAATGTGATCACGATGTCGCCGGAGGACGAGAATTGCTTGATGGGCACCTTCTGCCCCATCTGAATGCGCGCCTCTTTGTTGTCGATCGTGATGATCTCCGGGTGGGCGAGGATCTTACCTTTTCCGGATGAGACGATCGCGGAGATTGTCGCATCCATGCTCCAGCCTTTTTGCAGAGTTGAGAATTTATAGGTGGCGAATGGTTCGGCGACACGGGACGCGCCCTGGGCGGTCAGCTCGTTGTTGTACTGGCGATCATGGGAGGTGCCGCTGGTGAAGGTGTTCCAGCTGATGCCAATCTCGTCGAGGTACTCGGAGGAAACCTCGAGCAGCTTGGCGGAGATCTTCACCTGTCTTGTTTCGCGGTCCAGGCTTGTCACCAGTTCTTTGACCCGGGAGACGTTCCCCGGCTCGTCGCTCACCAGGAGCGTGTTGGTGCGTTCATCAATTTCGACTTTACCACGGCCCGAGAGAATGCTCTTGACCGGTTTGACAAGGTCTTTGGCACTGGCGAATTTGATATCGATCGTCTTGGTCTGGATGTCGACCAGTTGCCGCTGGTCGGCCGCGTGCCGTTCCCGGTCGGATTCTTCCTTGAGGAAGTCGCCCATCAGCAGAACGCGGATGTACCCTGTTTCATCGACGACCTTGAGACCGTAGGTCTTGGCCAGGATCTCCAGTGCCTGCCGCCATTCGACGTTCTTTAGATTCAGCGTGACCTGGCCCTGCACCGCTGGGGCAGCCACGACATTGACGCCACCGTACTCAGCCAGGAAGTTCAGCACGGAACGGACATCGGCGTTCTGGAAATTGACGTTCTTGATGGCCTCCGCGCCGACCGTCAGTGGGGCCAGCACAATCAGGGCTGCCAGGCCCAGCATGAATGCCCAGCCAGCGAAGGGGGCTTGTGCCATTATTCGGCGGTTCCGACTCGGACTCATGGGTTCGCACCTTCCGGTTTAGGGGTCTGCGTCGTGTTCGTACTCGGTTGTTGCATTTGATTCGCGTCAGGATATTCCAACTGCACGGGGGTCTTTGCCCCCAGCGATTTCGAGGGATCGGAACCCCGTGTGGTCAGTTGCAGGGCGACAATATGGGACCAGCCGAAATCTTGTATCTGGAACAGGACACGATTTTCCTGGATTGCAGTCACGGTTCCGTTTTCAACCTGGTCGCCCACGTGCAGGACATACCCATAACCTTCCTGGTTCTCGAGAAGCGCGAGAGCCTCGTGGTCGTCACGCAACACACCGACCAGACGAAGATTCTCGACACTGGGGATTTGATTGCTCACAAACCCGGAATGCAGGCCCTTGACGAGCGGGGCGAACGGGTCGCGCCTCCCCATGTCGTCATAGATGACCATATCGCGGGCGGGAAGGATGCTGGCGGAGACAAGCCCCTGCTGATCCGACAACTGCCCGGGCGGCAGACCTGCCGCTTCGGCCGCCTGACGGACTCTCAGCAGGAGTTCCTCGCGTGAGAGCATGGTGGCCGGGGTCGGCGGACCATAGGTACTGGCCACCAGGCTATCGCCACCTATTACACCGGCGCTTGGAAAATCAATCGTCGTGTATGGTCTGGGTGGAGTCTGTTCAGTCAAGAACTTGGCTCTCAGACGCTCGAACAGTGTCTCCTGGCCCTGGGTTGCACTACCGGCCACAGACACTGTGTCACCCGGCTTCCGGGGATTGGCTGGCCGGTTCATGATCGGCAGCGTGGTCGTGGATGCCATCATTGCCGACGTCGGACTGACGACCGAAGCTGTGGACGCGGCGCCTTGATCGTCCGCAGGAGCTTTCGGACCGAGCGGCTCCATCGACACTTGAGAGACGGGAACCTTATCTGGGTCAGCATCAGGTTCCTGTGCCAACTCATCATCACCCGTCAGGTATTCGGGTGCGAGGACCAGGGGCCGTTTGGGCACGACATAACCATCGTTAAGAGGCGTCTGTTTCGGAATGGATGTTGTAATCAAGTCGCTGGCGGGCACAACGGATGCGACTGGCGCAGTTTCCGTCTTCGCGATTTCCTGCAATGCGATGGTAGCTGTCGCCGGAGCGGACTGCTGCACCGGGTTTGACTGCTTGGATTCTGCCACCAAAGGCAACGCAGTCGTGCTGGGCGTAGTCTTCTTCACTTCTCCTGGAGTCGATTCAGAAGCGGCTGCGACTGTCGTCGCCGATTTGTTCGTGGTGACTGGCTTTGCCGATTTGGCAGCCGGATTGTCCCCCTGTTCCATCGGAATTCCGAACGGCGCCAGAGACTGAGAGCCAGACTTGCTTGTGGCTGCCACCGCCGGACTTGACTTGACGTTTGATGTCGCAACGCGCGGAGTGACGTCGGCTGATTTGGCCGCGGTGCCAGGGGCCGGCGTCGAGGGGACATCCTTCGCAGCGACGATATTAGGCCCGGCCGCGGGCTGATTGGCAGTCTTGGTCGCAGCCGTCGTTGTAGCGAGTGCCTGATTGGGAGACGTCGTCTTGGTCTCGGGCGTCAACGCTCCCTGAGTGCGCGCCGGCGCTGCAGGAATGGCGGATGACTTGGGGGTGGTCACTGTCTCGGACTTGGACGCGAGCGTGGCACGGCTGCCGGGATTGGCTTCCCAAAGCGCGAATGCGGCGTGATCCGGATCCACCACTCGGACTGTCAGATCATTCTGTTCGGTGCTCACCGTGTAGGTGGCCGACTTACGCAGATCCAGCACCACGCGCACAATCTTCTGCGGAGTCTCGGCGTACTGGCTGGTGCGGATCCGCGAGATGACCGTCGCCGGCAGCGCATCAAAAACCCGCTGGCCGAGCGCATGGTCCGCATCACAGAAATCGAGCACAACGCGGAAAGGATGATTATCAGCCGGCTCCTGTGAGGAATGATCACAAAGCAGACGACCGGCACCGGGCACCAACAATTCGGTGAACCCGTCCTGCGGTCTCAAGATCAAGTTCGACAGAGGAGTGACGCCCCATGCTCCGGTGACCGGAAGCAGCAGGATCAGTGCTCCGACGAGACCGCCGGCCAACCAAGGGTGTTTCCCTGAATTCATAGAGTTCTCCAACCCTCTCCCCTTACGCTTAGAGGCCCGCCAGTACGATGCGTTCGGCTTCTTTCACCTGGTAGGTTGAAATGGTCATGGTCACGGTCGTTGTAAACCCGCCATATGCAGTCTCCGGATTATCCTGCTCGGAGACAGTGATCATGTGGACTTCGCCCGTGTTGACGATGAACGGCAAGTTGGACATTCGGGCCATGAAATCGCCGAGGTCATGATAGGTGGTGTGAAGCACCATTTTGAAATCATAACGGTCATAGAATCCCTCGGAGACGGCGGGCAGCGGTTCAAATGAGGCGACACGCGATGAGGTCTCCAGAGCGGCCCCGTGGACTTTTTCCAGGAGCGCCGCCAGTTGATCATCCTCGGGAAGGAGTGTGGCGACCGCACGGTACTTCTGTGTCAGATCCTGATACTCGCGCCGGAGAGCATCGAGAGAGCGGAACTTCATCTCGACATTCTTCAGCTCGGTCTGCATCGTTTCGTAGCGGGCGTACCCGGAACTGAGTTCCTGCTGGTTGGCCTTGTAGACTTTGGCATGCCAGAAATAGGCAGTCAAAGCGGCCATGAGCACGCCGAGCATCCACTTCTGAGTTTTGGGGTCCTTGAAGTCCATCATTGGTCCGCCTGACGGGCGCTGATCGGCGCCCTACTGTAATCCTTCGCCTTCGCTGCCACGGCTGCCACCGGAACTCAGATCCGCCCGGACGGCCGTGGTCGTATCAGTGTTTTCGCCGGACTCGGCGGAACGATTTTCAATGTCCTGAATGCCCTTTTCAACCGGTTCCAACTGGCAACCCACTTCGAAGGAGTAGGCCGGCCGGTCCTTGATGCTCGTGAGTTTCGCGAATCGCAGGTGGATGTTGGAGAAACGCGGCGAATCATGAAGGTTGACGATGAAATTGGACAGACTGCCCAGTGTGAAGCAGAATCCATCCAGCGTCAGCGCGTTCCTGGCGGCGCGGGCAGAATCGGCCGAGGTGCCGGGTTGCGCCATGGTGACGGCTTTCCCGGTCCGGTTACCGGACAGACCCTGCTTGAACTCGGAAAGCCAGAGGAACTCCGGGACCACCATCGAGAGATCCTCAATGTTCTGGACCCAAGCTCCTCGGTTGTGATCCAGCGCCTCGATGGCATTCATCCGCTTCAGTATGCGTGTCTTGACATCGACGAGATGGTCAACCATCTGGATGTCATTGCGCATGCCCGCGGCCTTCGCCTCCACTTGGGCGATTTCGGCGTTGAGGTTGCCGAGCCGGACCTTCTGGTAATAGGTGATCGCGGCCAGCGCGGCAACGAGGACTATTCCACCAGCAAGTCCAGCCAGCGCCGTCTTCGGGACTCGGAGCCCGCCCGACCCTCGGCGCATTTCCTTGGGGAGCAGATTGACTTGAATCATCGCCATATCAGTAGACCTCGCGTGCCGCAAGCCCCACCCCGACTGTCAACACCGGGGCAATTTTTTCTGGTTCGAGTTCACCGAACAGGTCTGGATCGTATTCGATGTTTCGCAGCGGATTGGCGATTTCGATGGGGACGTTCAGTTTCGATTGGACGCTCTCCGGGAGGAAAGGAATGAGCGCCCCGCCTCCGGACAGCACGATCCAATCGACCGCATCGGTCTTCGCCAGTGTTTTGAAATACGAGAAAGCCACCTCCAGCCCGGTGAGCAGTTCATCGGCTGCCGAGCGGATGGTTGCCCGCAACATATCGTGATCGACTGTTCCCTCGAGCTCACCGCGAATGACCTTCATGGTCATTTCCTGATTGAGACGGAATTCCCGCTGAATCACCTCGAAGATGACCCGTCCGCCGGAGGAAATGTCGCGCGTGGAATGAAAGACGCCATCTTTGAGGAACACCACATTGGTGGTGTCAAAGCCGATGTTGATGAGCGCGGTCACGCGGTCGGGATCGACGTCATAGTTGATCGAGTACGCGTTAAGGACGGCGAAAGCGTCCGTATCCACGACCGGAGTGCGCAGGCCGGCATCGCGAAGGAGATTCAGGTACTCCATCACGATCTCGCGCCGGGCCGCCACCAGCAGGACTTCCATCTTGCCCCGGGTGTCGTCGGTGCGGAGAACGTGATAGTCCATCGACACATCATCGACATCGAACGGGCTGCGCTGTTCGGCCTCGAAAAGAATGGCCTGCTCGGCTTCAGAACCCGTTTTCTGATCGACCTCGAATTTGTCGGTGATCACGCCGTGACCGGAAATGGAGACCACCACATCGGTCGTGCGCGGATCACACTGGTCGAGGAGCCCCTGGATGTTGAAGATTACTGCGTCGCGGTCCTTGATCTCGTCAGCAACGAGGGCTTCGATCGGCAGTTCGCGAATTCCAGCGGCTGCCAGGGCGAATCCTTCGGCCCGACGATCAAGACGCACATATTTGATGGAACTGGCACCGATGTCAAGTGCCGCGACAGATTTCGCCCGACGTCGAAACGGTAGCCGCATTTTATCCCCGTTCTGGCGGAGCCGGCGCCCATCGGCGCTGCCCCTTATTCGCTGGCGCGGCATTTGAAAGCGAACTCACCCCGAGACCGCTTCGTGGTACCGCGACTATCTGGTAATTGAATCGGCGGGAGGACCCGAATGTTTTAGGCATTTTTTTGCACGGGGCATGGTAATCGGAATTGCGCCGGTCCGGGGGCGTGGGCCTCTCGCCTGTGCCCACGGGCGGGACGCCCGTGCCACCGAGGGGAAACACGGCTCTAAAGAGGCTGTGGCACCAATCGTTTGAAGAACACGGGATTGATCAGGACTGTGGAGCTGCGACGGGATTGGCCAGTTCGAAGCGCCGGACTCTGTCACGCAGGGTATTGCGGGAGATCCCGAGAAGCTGCGCCGCGCGGACCTGATTGTTGCCTGTGGCCTTGAGAGCGGTTTCCACCAGTGTCTGTTCAAGTGCGTCAGTCAGTTCACTGTGAATATGCCCCTCAGAGGTTGCTGCAATGCGATCGAAGACAGGCTCGATGATGCGCTGAAACAGGTCCAGGTAGTCTCCGCGGATCTGATCGAAATCCAAAGGCATCGCCTGACGGGCGTCGGTGATCATCGGGAAATCTTCGGGGAGCAGTTCGGCTTCCTTCGACAGCACGACCGCCGTATGAATCGCATTTTCCAATTCGCGCACGTTTCCCGGCCACAAATGGCGCAACAGGCAGTTCTGCGCCGCCACAGAGAGCGGCTTGGGCAGGCGACGGCTGATGCGGGCATACTTCTTGATGAAGAAATTACCCAGCAGGAGGATATCACTCTTGCGCTCTCGCAGAGGCGGGAGAAACAGCGACACGACTTTCAACCGGTAAAAAAGATCCACGCGAAACCGGCCTTCCTTCATGAGATCGACCAGGCTGCGGTTGGTGGCGGCAATCATTCGCACATCCACGGACACAGTATCATCGCCGTTCAGCCGCTCAAATGTCTGGTGCTGCAGGAGACGCAGAAGCTTGCTTTGCGTACCCAGGGGAAGATCGGCAACCTCGTCGAGAAAGACGGTTCCGCCATCGGCGTGCTCGAATCGGCCAGTCTTGCGTGGCTGGGAGGGATTCGATCCGCGTTCATGGCCGAAGAGATCCGCTTCCAGGAGAGTCTCATCGGTCGCGGCGCAGTTGACGGTCACGAAGGGGCGATTGCGACGACCGGAGTTTCTGTGAATCAGGCGCGCGACGAGCTCTTTGCCGGTGCCGGTCTCCCCCATCATGAGCACGGGCGCGTCGGTTCCCGACACCTGCCCGATGATCTTTGCCACTTGGACAATCTCGGGTGATTTGCCGATGATCTGATCGTCTGTGAGTGGAACATCATTGTCGGCTGTGACGGTCTGCTGGATAGGAGCGCCAATGGCACGGGCGATTGTCTTTTCGAGCTGATCGAAGTGGAAGGGTTTCGTCAGGTACTCATAGGCGCCGTCTTTCATCGCCTCGATCGCATTCCCGGTGGAGATATATCCCGAGACGATGACGACCGGGGTGCCGGGTGTCTCGTTCTTGATTTCCCTCAGAAGGTCCAACCCGGATGCGCCGGGCAGGTGCACATCCAGGAGAACAATGTCGGGCTTGAAGCGGCGTAGTGTATCGAGGACGACGGCGCCATCGCCGACGACTTCGACGCGATAGCGATCTGCCGGGAGGTAATTGACGACGGCTTGCGCGATTTCCAGGTCATCGTCGACCAGAAGCACACTCGTTTGAGATTTCACGCCGACTCCACGCCGCCCGCCAATCTCTGCGCAGATTTTGCGCAGCCGGGGGCAGCCCTCTCTATCCTAAGATCGGCCGAAGTGGGCAGATATTGAACAATGGCCGGGTATTGAGTGGGCCGGTCCGCCACAACGGATCCGGCTCAATGAGAGATCGGGGGGGTAAGCAGCGCCAACCGGCGATACGAGTGCTACTCTGGTCCGCAGGGCACGGGACCGCCGCTGAAGACGTAGTCGATCAGGTAGATCAGGTCGAAGACATCCGCACCTGGGTTGCAGTTGATCTCTCCCTGCTCGGGAGACAGAGGGGGGTCTTGTCCAGCGAAAACGAAGTCGATCAGCGCCGTAATGTCGAAGACGTCGACCACGCAGTCGTTATTGAGATCGCCGCTCCGGAAGACGTAGTACCGGTTGGGACCGGCAGGAGTCGAGAGATTGCCAGCGGGATCTTTGGTGCGGACACGCCAGTAGGCCTTGACATGGCACGTGTTGAGGTAGGGCCCATAAATGGGCAACTGATAGCTGGTCGCAGTCGTAGTGAGCGAGTCGAACTTACTGCGCACGCTCGTGAAAAGAGAGTCGAGCGACAACTGCCAGAAATACAACGTAACTCCCGGCGATGATTTGTCTGGCCCAGGACCCCAGACAAAGAGCGGGGTCGAATCTGCGCTGGCGCTCTGGTCCGGGGGCGAAATCAGGATCGCCGGAGAGGGGGGCTGGGTATCCAATTCAAACCTCGCTGAGACGGAGAAACCACTCGAATCGCCGGTGCCGTTGTAGGTGATAGCGCGCCAGTAATGGACGCCATCGGGCAGTCCGGATATGGCAACCTGGGTGTCCGAGATCGCGTTGTAACGCGTCACCCCGATGGTCAAGTTCGTGTCGCTTCCAATCTCCACGGCATGTATGAAGACGCCAAATCCGGGCGGAAACGGCGTGTACGGTGCATGCGACCACACGAAAAGCGGATTGGTGCTATTTGAGAGGATGCCGTCGGTGAAAGTCTTCAGCACGGACTGGGGCGGGTAAGCGATCACCTGGATGCTGATTGTATCGCGGTCTTTCTTTGTTGTATCTGACTGGGATACGGCGAGCACCACAAGACGGTTCAGTGATCCGGGAACCGCTGTCTCAGGAATGGTCGGTGTCAGCGTGAACGTGGTGTCCGCGCCGATTCCCATGGCAAATGACCCGCCTGACGGGACAACCGCCCATCCCAACTGATCGGTGACCGACCAATTAATGACATCCTCCAATGTTCCGGGGTTGATCAATGACGCGGTCTTCGTGATCGCTCTCTGGGGAACGCCGGCGGTGTCCAACCGGGCCTGAAGGATGACGCCGTAGCCAGCCAGCACGGTGACCAGCAAACTGTCGGTTCCCTGTATCAGGGAGTCTGTGCGGGACACCATGTGGGCAATAACAGTATCCACGACGCCGGGGTCTGTTCCATAAGGGATGAAATCATCAAACGTGAGAATGGAGCTTTTCAAACCTGGAACAGTAGGCACGGTTGGATTTGGTGTGATGGTCCAGCCGCGCGAACTCGACAGAGTCAAATCGTAGGTGTCATCACGCCGGCCGAGGTTGAGAATCTCGAAAGTGAATGGACGATGTCCGGGGATTCCGGCCTGGTTCGGACCGGCAGTGAGCTGAGCGGAGTAGTCTGCTTCCACCTGAGTCAGAACTAATCCCGGCGTAAACGCCAGGGAGAATTTCTGTGGGCCAACCGGAACATTGTACCCCGTGATCATCACCGTCCAAAGTCCCGTTTGCAGCGGGGCGTTTCGGCGGACCTGCTCGATATTGTTGGTACGATCGATTCCATAGGTCGCTTGGTAGATTGGATTGGCAGGATCGAGCTTCCAAGGGTAGGCGGTGACCAATCCCGACGGACTGATAAGTTTCAAGTCGAGATCGTTGACCAGCGTCGGATTGGCGTTCTCCGCCGCCGCGGGATCGTCCCATGCCAGCGTAAAGGATGCCTGCGGAAGGGATCCATCCCAGTTGAAGGTCCAAGTGAACACATCGGCGTTGGCGATCTGCTCTTCGAGGAAGCTGCCGGCATTCAGCAAGTCGACGGCCTTGGCCACATTGATCCGTCCAAACCCATAGTCGAAGCTTGGTCCGGCTTCGGTGAGATCATCGGCGGTTTCCACAAACACCGACTTGACCGTCGAAGCCAGTGGATTCTGCGCCGGGTGCAAAGTCCGGTATTGCTGGAGCCAGAGGGCGATGCAGCCACTCACCACAGGCGAGGCCATTGAAGTGCCGCACAAGGTCGTGTAGCCGGATACCGTCTTGGTGGAAGTGACACCGAAGTCCCCAT
>JAGVEK010000420.1 GCA_020058315.1 Candidatus Zixiibacteriota bacterium | reverse complement strand
GTCAAGCGCGGCTTCCTTGCGCACGGCTACCGTACACACTTGCAGGCACGGGGTGAGGATGAGCAATCACTGGATGCATTCTTTCAAGAGGGTTCATACGGTTTGGTCTTGAGCGGCCTGAAGGGAAACGAGCCTGTCATGATCCATGGCATGAACCCTTCCGAACCGACTCTCGCATTCGAACTGCCTGGCGCCACCCCATCGATCGAGATCGACATTGAGGGCAAGCGGACGAGGGTTTTGTCCCGCCTGCACAGTATCGTCTGTCATCCGGCGGAGAAGAGACTTACAATGGTCTGGGCAGCGAACTGCGATCTGCCGCGTGTCTTCATGCCCGGCATCCACAAGCACATCCCCATTTCAATCTTTGTCAATGGAGATGCTCCGATTCACTATCAGGCGCCGCCGACGGTCAAAGAACTCGTAGCGACGGCTGAAGCAAACAGGGAGAAGAAAGATGTTCAATCAGGAAGTGGATGAAATTGTCTGCGGGGACCGGGGATCTTCTGTGGATGAGTTGATTCCGGCCGTGTCCGTGCAACAGCGGCTTGAGCCAGCCCGGGGTCCGTTTGTCGGAGAATGTGAAGATGCCGACCACCCCACGCTTGTCGGCCGCGTTCGCGTGTTATGGCAGGATTCAAGGGGATTGTGTTGCCGTGCGTGGTTGCCCTGCGTCCACAGCCTGACAGTTCGCAAGGGCGACCGGGTTCTCGTGGAGCAACCGTCGAATTGGCCTGAGCCCATCGTCATCGGTGTGATCGACGGTTTTGCGATGCGACCGGCATCTCAGTTACTGCCCGGTCCGGCTGTTACGCTGAAGCAGGATGAATCTGTGCGCGTCGATTCGCGCGACGGACAGCGCCTGATAGAGATTTATCAGGGTGACGGCGGACCTGTCGTCCGGTTGCTCACCGGCGATGTCAACCTTGAGATCCCAGGCCGATTCAGAGTCAGCGCTCGCAGTGTGGATCTGAGTGCGGCCCGGGGCGAAGTAAGAATCGTTGCACATGACGACGTCGTTGTCGAAGGCAGAACAGTCAAACTCAACTGAATCGGCGTGTTCTGTTTCAGCCCAACCTGGGCAGATTCGCGTTGATCCCAGGATGACCCAATGACTGACAGCGGTCCCGTCGCCCTCATGTCCGTCACGCTGACCACCCCCGAAGGCGTGCTGCGTGGCAAAGTCTCGGTCGACACCGGCCCGATGCGTCTGGCGGAACTGGTGCCCACGGCCTATGAACTGACCAATGTGCTGGTGGCACAGGCCGCAGGCCGCGAAGAGAAGGCGGGGCGTCGGATCTCGTGTCGCGCCGGATGCGGTGCGTGCTGCTGTCACATGGTGGCGGCCTCTCCGCCCGAGGCGTTCTATCTGATGGATTTGATCGATTCGTTCGAACCACCCCATCGGGCGGAAGTCATGTCACGCATCGAGAGAATCGTAAACGAACTGGAACGGCAGCAGATGATCGACGAGTTGATGGACCCTGTGCACAAAGATGAAGTTGTCCTCCCGATCGCCCGCAAGTACTTTCTCCTGGGTTTGCCCTGCCCGTTTCTCGTTGACGAATCCTGCAGTATCCATCTGCACCGCCCGGTCGTCTGCCGCGAATACAACGTGACAACTCCCGCGGACCTCTGCGTTGATCCGGTCGCGAATGACATCACCAAGGTTCCGATGCCTCTGCCGCTGACAGTTCCACTGGCCCGGCTCACGGCCGAGCTAACCGGCACCCCACCGTGCCTGATCCCGATCCCCCTCGTGCCTCGCTGGATCGAGCAGCATCAGGATGTCAGGCAACGTCAGTGGCCTGGGCTCGAATTGTTCCAAAATTTCCTCAATATCCTGGGTCCCCAGGCAGCCTCTCGCAGTTAGGACGATTGTGCCACCCGGTTCCCGGTGATTCCGCGGGCGGTCACCAGCCCCTCATCGCAGTGTTCCAACCCTACAGACGCCTGCCGATCTGACGATATCTCCTACAGGTGGTAACGATTGGCTGGTTGGCCAGTCGGGGAGATTGACTTTGATCGCGTTCATCGGTATCGGTGTTGTGATTGCTGCCATCATAGGCGGGTACCTCTGGGAGGGGGGAACGATGCTGGTCCTCTTCCAGCCTGCCGAGTTTCTCATCATTGGAGGCGCTGCGGGCGGGGCGCTCCTCATTGGCAGTGGTCCCAAGATCCTGAAGACGATGATCTCGCAGCTCGCCGGTCTCCCGAAGAGCGGTCCGACCAAGAAAGACTATCTGGATCTGCTCGCCATGCTCTACGAACTCCTCACCGTGGCGCGACGGGATGGAATTATGGCTCTCGAGGGACATATTGAGCACCCGGAATCCAGTGCCATCATCAGCAAGTATCCCAGTTTCGCGAATAACCATCATGCGGTGAGTTTTCTGTCCGACACCATGAGATTGATCATTTCAGGTTCTGGAGTTCAGGCGCATGATCTGGAAGCCCTGATGGATGGCGATCTCGAGACGCATCACGAAGAGAGCACAAAGCCGTCCAAGGTTCTGATGGTCACCGGCGATTCTCTCCCCGGTCTGGGGATTGTCGCCGCAGTCCTCGGGATCGTAATCACGATGGGTGCGATCGATGGTCCCGCCGAGGAGATCGGCGAGAAAGTCGGTGCCGCGCTGGTCGGGACATTTCTCGGCGTTCTATTGTCCTATGGATTTGTCCAGCCACTCGCGAACAACCTGGCGGGCAAGGCCGAAGAAAACGGACGCTACTTTATCGCGCTCAAGCAGGTTCTCCTCGCTTTTCACAAGGGCTGTGTGGCAGCGATTGCCGTCGAGTTTGCCCGCCGTTCGATCTACAGCGATGTCCGGCCCGGATTCACCGAGCTGGAAGAAGCCTGCCGCGCGACCAAGGGCTGATCATCACCGGACAGGCGCCGCATGGAATCCGCAAAAGAAAACGAAGCGCCCGTAATCGTTGTAAAGAAGCACGGTCGTCATGAGGGGCATCATGGCGGTGCCTGGAAGGTTGCCTACGCCGATTTCGTGACCGCGATGATGGCGTTCTTCCTGGTCATGTGGCTGGTCAATCAGAGCGATAAGGTCAAAGCCGGAGTGGGCGGGTATTTTCGTGACCCGGTGGGCTTTGCGGATAAAGCGGGAAGCAGCGTCCTTGAGGGGTCATCCGGGGCGATTTCTCCTCCCAAGGCCGCGAAAGAAGCCGAGGAGTACCGCCGCAAGCAGGAAAAAGAGGTCCGGGAGAAGCTGCAGTCCAAGGCCCATGAGTTGTCCAGAGCCCTGCAGGGAGAAAGCGGTCTGGGCGAACTCTCCAAACTGGTCGAGATCGAGGTCACCGATGAGGGGCTTCGCATTCAGTTGATGGAATCAGGGGACTCGACCTTCTTCGGGTTGGGCAGCGCTCAACTATCGGGCGAGGGAGTCCACGCGGTCACGATGATCGCCAGTCAAATCGGTCCTCTCGGATACAAGGTCGCCTTGGAAGGGCACACCGACAGCAAGCAATACGTCAACCGAAAAAGCTATTCGAATTGGGAATTGTCCGCAGACCGTGCCAATTCGGCGCGACGCATCCTTGAGCAAAACGGAGTTGATCCCTCCAGAATCACCGTGGTTCGCGGGTTTGCGGACACTCGTCCGCGATATCTTGACCGCCCGGAAGATGCAGGCAATCGCCGAATTGCCATCGTTGTCATGAACAGCTTCTCGCGCGAGAACTTCACACCCATCGACATGAGCGAGCGCGACAAACTCGCAGGGAAAGAACTTCCGTGAGCTTCGCAGGGTGCGGCAGTTGAATCGCCGCCCCGTCAAGTGGCCTCCCCGGTTGTGCGCTGGCATCAGACATCAGAAGTGAAGGCAGATGGCTTTAAGCCACCTGTCCGCACCAGATTCGGCCGGTCGGCTTCAGAATATTGCGCATTTTGCCAGTGGCAGCGTTCAGGGCCATTTCATTCTTCCAAGGCTACTGGACAGCCACGGCCTGTTAGCGTCCACCGGTCCGCCCCTCTTGAATGGTTGCCATCCTCCAGATATTGGGTTATAATAATCCCATGGGACGCAATGGAAAACAAACCCAGCGACTGCCCTTGGCGGTGGATACCACCGCAGTCGATCTGGGGTCATTGAAGGCCAAAGAGGATTCTCCCTTCCGGTATCTGGTGAAGGGTGAGCGTCCTCGCTTGGATGGGGCGTTTTTTGAACTGCTGTTATCCCGGGTCCTGCTCGAATCTGGCGGGCTCAGCAATTTCGACACCGAGTGGCCGCGCGGAGTGCAGGCGCTGTCCGGTCTGAATCTTACCCGGCTGGCACATCTTTCACCGGCAGAACTGGCGGATGCGATCTCGTCCGTTGGCGGAGAGTTTTCGTCTCGATTGGAGAGGCGGGCGGACGATTTGCAGGTCTGGGCTGATGCCTTCTGGCGGATCAGACAAATTTACGGATCGTTTCGCCAATACGTCCGATCCTTTGACACCGACGGGCATGATGCTCTGATCGAGGACCTCAAGCAGAGGCTGGTCGGGCTCTCGCCGGACTTCCTCGATCGTTTTCTCAGGGAGTCGGGCGAAAAGCCCTTGCCGGTGGCCCAGCCAGAACGCAGC
The DNA here is from genome assembly GCA_020058315.1 of Candidatus Zixiibacteriota bacterium. Taxonomy (GTDB): domain Bacteria; phylum Zixibacteria; class MSB-5A5; order WJJR01; family WJJR01; genus JACRMA01. Next base: position 909 of record JAGVEK010000420.1, on the reverse strand, counting down.
CGGGCACCGCAGGCGAAGAAACCCAAGCAGCCGCAGGCTCAGGTGCGTCCGGCTGCCCAGCTCGCTGAGGGCAACCGACGCCAGCAACCGCCGCGGGACAATTCGACAAACAAGACCCCGGCTCCTCCATCGCAGGGAACTTCCCCCAAGGCCCAAAGTGGAGAGAATGAGCGAACCGGATCCAAGGGTCGGCACCGCCGTCGCGGCTTCTTCCGGCGACGCCGGGGCGGACGCGGCGATGGAGCGCAGGGGACGCCCGCCCAGCCGTCGGCAACTGGTCAGGCCTGATCACCGCCTCGCTGCGAGATTACGCTTCACCGTGACCCGATCACGGCTCGGGATGGTTGCTCCCTGCGGCAACTTTCAAGCCAGGTCCATGCACAGTCATCCGAGGGCACAAGAAGCAAGATCCACCTTCGCAAGTGTCCGGGCCCTGCCGACGCCCGGGTGAGCCTATTGGGGTGTCGGTGGAACGTAGTAGATGTAGTCGGTGAGTGACTTGATCTCGAGTTCTTTTCCCTCGACCTCGCTCGTCATCAGATCGCGGGCCGAGAGAAAGCCGACCAGCTTGTTGTTGTCGATTACCGGGAGGTGACGGCATTGCCGGGAGGTCATCTTCTTTAAGCATGTCGCGTGATCGTCGTTGATGTCGGCGGTGATCATGTCGGTGGCCATCACGGATGCGACTGTGACCTGTGATGGGTCAAGGCCCTTCACGATCACCCGTTTCATCAAGTCCCGCTCCGAGAAGACCCCGACCAGCCGGTCGTTTTCCAGTACAGGCAGAGCGCCGACATTTCGCTGGACCATGATCTTCACCGCATCCATTACCGAACTGTCGGCGGCGATCCAATGCAGTGTTCGGCTGGTGTCAAGGAGGCTCCTGATCTTCGGCATTTGGGTACCCCT
>JAGVEK010000360.1 GCA_020058315.1 Candidatus Zixiibacteriota bacterium | reverse complement strand
CGGCGTCAGGGCTCAGGCCGCGTTCCACAGCTTTGCGGACGGCACCGAGAAATTCGCCGCGATCCTTGAGTCCGTCGCTGGTGAACGCGATCCGCACACCCGCTTTGTCCAGACGCCCGGCGTTCTCGGGTGCGATATCCCAGTGCAGCAGCGTCTCAAGCGACACCGACATCGCCTCTTCCGGAGTCTTGACCTTTGGTGCTTCCGGAAGATTCAAAGGCACGATGATCGGGCGACCGGTGGCCCTGATGAGATCCAGACGCCGGTATTCGTTTCCTGAGCCGCGCACGATAACATTTAGGTTGAGTTCCCTCCCAATCCTGTCGGCGCGCAAAGCGTAAAATTCGTCTCCCGCATCGATCACCACCGGCGTCGTACCTCCGGCGAATCCCTGCAAGACTTCGAGCGCATCGTTTTTCTCAGGACGCGGCAGTGTATTATCCTTACGGTACGCTTCCCAGGCCTGGCGGTACCAGTCGGCGTCGTAGAACGCCTGGCGGAACAGCGTATAAGCTCCCATGGGCGAATCCGGGTATCCTTCACCTTCGCCGAAGCCTCGAGAAATTGTGACCTTGGCGTGAAGCGCGACCTTGTCCTTCAGAATGGCCACGGTCCCGTCCCCATCTCCCGTATTCACAAAAGCGCTGGTTCCCTTGATGATCCCTTTTGCGGGTGCCAGCAAACGCGCCGTGATTCCCTGGCCGCGCAGCTTCTTGTTCAGTTCATTGTCCGGGACATACGTCCTGTCGGCACGTGTCTGAGGGATGATTTCGCTGTTCCAGTAATTGGCGCCGCCCTTGCTCATAGGGGTTCCAGGCCCCTCGCCACGTCCGCGCATCCCCGTTCCGCCGCCTGGAGTCGGCATCTCTTTCGGCGGCTCCGTGCAGGCGTCGATCAGACCGGGATAGATTGTTTTGCCGGTCATATCGAAGATACGGGCATCTTTCGGCACATTCACATTGGGCCCGACTGCGACGATTACGCCCTCCCGTATGACGAGAGTGGCTCCCTCCGCGACCACGCCGGGAGCGGAAACAAGACGGACTCCGGTGATGGCGAACACGGCCGGTGTGTTCTCACGGAGGCCGGGCGGCGGAACCGTTGTCTCAGCGGCCAGCGAGATCGTGCAGCCGGCCAGAACTGTGAAAGCTAACAGAGAGCCGCGGACCCGACGGCGGGAATCGACAAGCATGCCATTTCCTTTCTTCTAATCCTTGCCTGTGTAAACTGCCGTCGTCGCACTTGCAGCCGGCGGTTATCTCTCTCCGAGGTCGGGAGCGCTGGAAGTGAGGTCAGCTCTCAACGACCAACTGATGATAGTAATCTGAGGGCCGGAATCCAGCCAAATCACACAACGACCGTGTCCTGAACCGCCCGCGGCCGATTCCCCGGCGAGCAGACGGGCCACGGGTGGCGATGAAACATTCACTCGCTCTGCCCGTAATACCAGACTGTCCGCTGGACGCGGGCGGGTGGCGTTCGTGTCTGCGTAGACCCGTTTTCGTATTGGTCCTAACGTCGGGAGTGATGGATGCTGAAGAAGATTCTGCTGGGACTGGCGGTGGTTGTGGTCGCGGTCGCCGTCGTTTTCATGGTGTTCAAACGAACCGGCCGCTCGGACAACTCCTTCAAACTGGTGAAGGTCGAACGCGGGACGGTGGTCGACAAGGCCTTGGCTATTGGCCGGATCGAGCCCGACAATGAGATCGCGATCAAGTCAAAGATCTCTGGGCTGGTGAAGACGATCTTCGTTGAAATCGGTGATTTTGTCAAAGTCGGCGACCCGCTGATCGAGGTCAAACCCGATCCCACGCCACTCGAATACGCCGAGGCCAAGCGTACTGTCGAACTGGCTGCGGTGGCCTATGACAATGCCAAACGGGAACTCGGCCGGGCCAGGGATCTCCAGCAAAAGGGGCACATCTCCGAGCAGGACTTCGAGCGTGCCAGGCAGGCATCCGACGAAGCCGATCTGCGTCTCAAATTGTCGGAGGAGAAGCTGTCCCTGATTGAGAGCGGGAAGACCGGGGTCGCCGACCGCGCAATCGAATCAATCCTCCGCTCGCCCATCAGCGGCACCGTGCTTGCAAGACATGTCAACGAGGGCGATCCGGTCGTCCCGCTGACAACCTACCAGCAGGGGACGGAGCTTCTGACCCTGGCGTCGATGGAGCGGCTGTTGTTCAAGGGGACAGTCGATGAGATTGACGTCGGCAAGTTGCGTGAGGGTATGCCTGTCGAGATCAAGATCGGCGCCCTGCCATCGGCCCAGGTGAAAGGCACACTCTACAAGATCTCACCAAAGGCCCGCAAGGAAGACAACACAATTCTCTTCGATGTGGAAATCCACCTGACAGCGGCCGACTCCATCATCGCGCTGCGTGCCGGCTACTCGGCCAACGCCGAAATCGTCATCAATAAGAAAGACAGCGTACTGGTCCTGCCGGAACGGCTGGTGACCTTTCGCAACGACAGTGCGTTCGTCGAGATCCCCGGTGAAAAGGGAGAGGCCAAGCAACTGCCCGTCAAGACAGGACTGTCGGATGGTCTGAAGGTGGAAATCCTTGCCGGGATCGATGAGGGCAAAGAAGTGATCGAACGACCGCCGAAGGAAATCAAGTGACCGGCGGAGTGAAGCTCTTCTCAGCACTCAGTGAAATCCGGAGTCGCGGCAAGATCATCAGGCTCGTTGCCGGAAAAGAATAGATCACAGCCATGGCGCTCGCTGTCTTCCTCTCCCAATTCCTCCGTGACCTGCGCTCGCAGAAGCTTCGGACTTTTCTGACCGTCTTTGGGATTTTCTGGGGAACCGCGTCGGTCATCCTGCTGCTTGCGTTCGGCAAAGGGATCCACGCGCGTCAGCAGAAAGCGTTCCGTGGTTTGGGCGAGTACATCGTCATCATGTGGCCCGGGCGAACCTCCATTCCGTTCCAGGGACTCGGACGAAATCGCGTCATCCGCTTCCGTGAAACCGACGCCGACGTGCTCAAGCGTGAAGTGCCTCACATGGGAACCATCTCGCCGGAGTACGTTCTCTGGGATGCCAAGGGACGGGTCGGCAAAATCGAACGTCTGATTCGCATCATGGGCTGCTGGCCCGAATTCGGACCCATGCGAAACATCATCCCCGATGAGGGATCACGCTTCATTAACGATGAAGATATGGAACTCAAGCGGCGGGTCATCTTCCTCGGCACCGATCTCAAGAAAGATCTCTTTGGCGACGAGGATGCCATCGGCCGTTTGGTCTTCATCAACGGAGTCCCGTTCAAGGTCGTTGGGGTCATGGTTAAGAAAGAGCAGGACTCCTCTTACGGCGGCCGTGATGTCAACAGCGCGTTCATACCGTCATCGACTTTCAAGGCCATGTACGGACGCGAGTACGTCAATAACATCGTCTTCAGAGCGGATGACATCGGGCGAACGGAATCGGTGAAAGAGGGAGTGTACCGGGTGTTGGGGGCTCGCTACAAGTTCGATCCTGATGACAAAGAAGCGCTCCAACTCTGGGACACCACCGAGCAGGAGAAGTTCTTTGGGACCTTCTTCGGGGCGTTTCGCGTGTTCCTCGGCATCATCGGCGCATTCACACTGATCGTTGGCGGCATCGGCGTATCGAACATCATGAACGTGGTTGTCGAAGAGCGGACCAAGGAGATTGGCATCAAGATGGCTCTGGGAGCCAAGCCGCGCTTCATCATGAGCCAGTTTGTGATTGAGACACTGATGCTCACCGGAATCGGAGGCGCCTTGGGATTCCTGTTTGCGTGGACGGTCGTTTGGGTTGTGCCACGTTTCAAAGTCGAGGATTACATCGGCACACCGGAAATCTCCAGTTCGGTGGCGATTGCCGCCATGCTGGTGCTCGGCATTGTCGGCATGCTGTCTGGATACTTTCCGGCGAGGCGTGCCTCGCAGTGCAATCCAATCGAGGCATTACGACTCTGACGTTCAAAGGGCGTTGGGGTGACCCACCGGGTTGCCCCTGCCCGATAGTCCGGCTGGCATCATGGGACTGAAACTCTTCCTCCAATACTTCTGGCGCGATTTCCGCAAACAGAAGAAACGCGCCGCCCTCACGGTTGCCGCAATTGTCTGGGGCACCTTCTCGATTCTTATGCTGCTCGCCTTCGGCGAAGGGTTGAAGGATCAACTGGGTAAGAATCAGCGCAGTCTGGGAGAATGCATACTTATCATCTGGCCGGGACAAACGTCGATCCCCTACAAGGGTCTGCCGCGCGGCCGTCGCATCCACTTTCGCCCCGAGGATGTTGAACTGGTTCGCAAGAGCATACCCGAAATCGCCCGCCTTGGCGGTGAGTATTCTAATTGGGGCGTGGATGTCGTCAATGGAAAGAAAGTATTCTCACAGCATGTGACCGGCGAGTGTCCGCCTTATGAAGTCATGCGCACGCAGTATCCGGAACGCGGCGGACGTTACCTCAACGACACCGACATGGAGTTCAAAAGGCGGGT
>JAGVEK010000470.1 GCA_020058315.1 Candidatus Zixiibacteriota bacterium | reverse complement strand
TTCTCTGCCCACGCCCCTCACCCCTGCCCTCTCCCTAAGAGGGAGAGGGAGTTCGCCTGCCGTGAACTCCTGCGATCTCGCGGATTGTACGTCTCTCCCCTCTCCCATTTTGGGAGAGGGGTCGGGGGTGAGGGGCGACGCGTGCACACGCCCCCCTTCCTGAACATAGAGGGAGGAAATTCGAATTACACAGCGCGACGGACCAGCTGTCGCCGGCAATTGTCGCAGAACTTGTCGGCTTTGGTGTCGATGTCGACCATCGATTTCGAGTGGTACATGACGCATCGCGGGTTGGTACAGTGGACAAGCTGGTGAAGCCGGCCAACCTGAGTGATGGCTTCCTTCAGGGCGCGCAAGAAAATCTGCTGGTCATCCTCGGCCTCACCGTAGAATTCCTGCCGCATCCGATAGAAGGAGATTACGGCACAGCCCGAGGCAGGATCGGCCTCACCGTAAACGAACGGTGTCGTCGGGACGTAGAGGTCCTCCTCGGTGATCCCAAGCAGTTTCTCATTCTCACTTTGCCGCATTAGTTCCAGCTTGGCCAGGATGACCGTTGAGTAATACTGCCCCCGTTGTTCATTTTCGGCCTCCTCGGGGACATCGACACCCTGCAGAATATCGACCCCCGCGGAGAAGACAACGGAGAGATTGGCCGCGAGCTTGTTGACCTGGTAGAAATCCAGGTCTCCAAGAGGTATGACGATGATCTTGCCGCGTGTCTTCATGGAGCGTGCCGGATTCGGGCGGTTCAACGGTCACTGCGTCTGGAAGAAACGGCTTTCTGATCCGTCGGACCGGATTTCGATCGTCATTTTCCCCGCGCACTTGGGGCAGAACGCCACGAATGCGGTCTTCTGCTGGTTGAGATAGGCCCGGACATACACCCGGCAGCACTTGAAATAGACGCCCACAAACTCACGCGGAGTGCGTTTCATCAGGAAAACAGTATCACCAAGCGGGGAATGAATCAATCGCTTTTAGCACGATGCCCCTCACCCCTGCCCTCTCTCGCACACGGGAGAGGGAGTTTGCTTGTCGTGAAATCCTGCGATCGCGCCCCACCCCACCATCCGCGTCGTGCGCCTGCGGCGCACTTGCTTCTGGTGGGCCACCCATATTTCGCTTTTCTCCCCTCTCCCTTTTCGGGAGAGGGGTCGGGGGTGAGGGGACGCTGCCGCGCACACCGTGCCCCTCTGTCAAATCCTCACCGTCGAGGCGGCGGGAATGACACCCCCATGACACACGGGACAATTATTGTCCGATTTTAAGGTCGTTGACACAGATGCTGGTGTCGAATTAGATGGTGGAGAGAGCATGAGAGATGGACCGATGACGACCGAGATCGGCACACAATCGCCCGCACTGCCGTTGAAGCGGCGGTTCAAGATTATCCGTCGCAAGACCAACGGCCAGACTGACTGGCGGTTCTGGTCGCAGGTGTTTTGGGTGGGGATTTGTGTCTGGATCGGGTGGGAGTTCTGGCGCTTCGTGCGGTTCTACGAATCCGGCGCTGCCGGTTTGCCACCGGACCGACCGGCCGGTGCGGAGGCGTTTCTGCCGATTTCGGGGCTGCTGGGATTACGGGATTGGATTATCAATGGCGTGCTCAATCACATCCACCCGGCGGCCACGATTGTGCTTGGATTGGCGCTCGTGTCATCGGTCGTGCTGAAGAAATCGTTCTGCGGGTGGGTGTGCCCGATTGGGTTCACTTCGGAGTCGGTTGGGGCGGCGGGGCGGAAGATTCATCATTGGAAAGGACAACTGCCAAAGGCGCTGGACTTGCCACTGCGTGGGATCAAGTATCTCCTGCTGGCATTCTTTGTCTGGGCGATTTTCATGCAGATGTCCCCGCAGGCGCTGGCGGCGTTCATCGGATCGCCGTACAATAAAGTCGCCGACATCAAGATGCTGAAGTTCTTCACCGAGATGGACGCCCAATCACTCTGGATCATTCTCGGGCTGGTAGTGATGGGGTTTGTCGTGAACGGGTTCTGGTGCCGTTTCTTGTGCCCCTACGGTGCGCTCGCGGGTTTGGCCAGCTTCCTCTCCCCTTTCAAGATCACCCGCACGGCGAGTGCATGCATCGACTGCAACAAATGCAATGTCGCCTGCCCGGCGCATATTCCGGTGATGCAGTTGAAACGCGTCCGCTCGGACGAGTGCAACGCGTGCATGGAATGTGTGGATGTATGCCCCAGCGCGGAGGCATTGAATCTCTCACTGCCGAAGAATTACGCGCGCATTTCGCGAGTCGGGGCGCTGATCGCGGTCACAGGCATTTTCGTGGTCGGGATTGGTCTGGCGCAGTTGACGGGTCACTGGCAGACGTCGATCACTTCGGAGGAATACGCGCGGCGCATTCCGCATATCAACGACCCGGCTTATTACCACAATCAGGGAACGGTGCCGGAGTATTCGCCGGAGGATTGAGAGACGGATTTGCCGCTTCACGGCGAACGCAGGCGAGGGCGCCTGCGCCACATCCCCGAAGGAGTTGGGGACGGTGGGCGGTCCTGACTTTAGGCCAAGTCAAACAGCAGAATCTCCGACTGCTCACTGCCGGTGATCGTCACGGATTCTTCGCCGCTG
>JAGVEK010000214.1 GCA_020058315.1 Candidatus Zixiibacteriota bacterium | reverse complement strand
TGTTCGAACACGTCGAGTTGTTCTACAACTGCTGCCGCCGTCACCCGGCGCTGGGCTATCCCGCAGCCTCGCGGACTTCGAACGGCAGATGGCACCATCTTAACTGACCGTCAGCCCAATTGGAGGGAATCCATGAACAAATCACAGAAAGGTAAGGCGAATGTCATGAGGAAGATCGGGATGGGACTGTTGTTGATTGTTGTGGCGATGCTTTGGGGTGGTTCGGCATCCGCAAATGGCCTCGGCATCGGCGCCCGCTACACTTTTGTCCGGAACATAGAATCGCACAAGAACACGAACATGATCGGGGTGCTCGGGCGTTTGCGGGGACCTGTGATTGGAGTCGAAGCGGCAATCGATTACCGCAAGGACGACATGGGCGGCGACGTCAGCGTGACGACCTGGCCGGTGACCGCGACTCTGCTGATCTACCCGTTCCAGCCGATTTATGGGCTTGCCGGGTTCGGGTGGTACAACGCCACGGTCAAGTACCCGGTTGGGGCGTCAACGGTGAGCAAGACGACGACTCAGCTCGCATATCATCTGGGCGCGGGAATCGAAATCCCGGTTTCGCCCGGCATCAGCTTAAACGGAGAATTTCGGTATATCTTCCTCAACTATGAGTTCGATAAGCTCGAGGACTTCCCCAGCGACATCAGTAAGAGGAAGGCCGATTCATTCACCTTGGGTGCCGCGATCCTCTTTTATCTCAAATGATCTGCGGAGAGCTGCACACGCAGAGTCCCTGTGGCGGGTTTACACTGATACTGGTGGGGTCAAGCAAGCCCTGACGAAGAACGCGTCGGGGCCACCCCGCCTCATTCTCATTGACACACTTCGTCGTCTGACGAAGCACGGTGGAAAGAAGAGTTCGATATGGGCTGTCACTCAGTACGCAAACAATCGCTCCGCATCAGTATTCTCGCCTGTATTGCCGCTGCGGGACTGTCTGGTTGCGCTTCTTCTGGACTCGTGAATGTCTGGATGGACCCGCAGTATGCCGAGAACCCAATGATGAACATCCTCGTGGTCGCGATGAAGCCCGATGTCGCCAGACGCCGCCTGTGGGAAGACGCGTTTGCCGATGCCCTCCGCCAGCGGGGTGTCACGACGACTCCGTCTTATCAGCTCTTTCCGAATGAGCTGCCCGACACCAATGGGATAATCGCGGCAGTGCACGAGAACAGCTACGATGGCTGCATCGTGACCGTCAGACTGCCATCCGAGACCCTGATACAGGACGTTCCGGGATACACCACCGATTCCCTTGTCGTTCGCTACAATCCCTGGTCGAACCTGTACTACAGCTATTACCAGCAGGTCTACACACCCGGCTACACGGAAACTCAGACAATCGTGAGGCACAAGATCGAGGTTTGGAACACGACGCGCAAGGGAGCTCTGGTGTGGACTGCGACCAGCGAAGTGCTGGACCCAACCTCGCGCAAAGCGGCCAGCCAGCGGATCATTGAGGGGGTCATCGATGATCTGGTGAAGCACGGAGTGATCCCCTCGAAAAAGTAGTTTTCGGGATCGGCACGCCGCGCCCAAGTCGCCTCAGAGCCGTCCACACGGGCAAGGGTCACGTTTACAACAAACTCGAGGAACTCGCTCTTCACACGCGACTGGAATTCGCCCACCACGCGCTCAAGGGCAACGCAGTAAACGAATCTCCCTGGAGCAGTTATTCCCGAAAGCAAGTCCTACACCAAGGGGACCATTCCCTTTTCAATCCTTCGAGCGAGTATTTCCCGGACGGTCCACACGTAACTGTATTGATGAAGGACACGGCCCTCTGCGGCGGCGCACAGGGCACGGCTTTCCCGGGAACAACAAGATCGACACGATCGGTCGCGTTGGCACAGAGAATGTCCGAATGCGGACACCGGTAACTGGTAGTGAAGTCTGACAAAGGAGGTTCATCATGGCAAGAACGTACGACAAAACGAAGATTCAAGAGGCACTGGAACTGCTCAACGCTGCGGCGGCCGAAGAACAATCGGAACTGCAGGACATGATCGGTGATCGCTACAACACTTTGAAGGAGTTCGTCGGGACACTCGGAAGCGGCGTGCAACGAGAGGTGAGCGGCGCGTACCAGGCCGGAAAAGCAAAGGTCTGCGCGGCTGCTTCCGAAATCGACAGCCATGTGCACGCAAACCCATGGGCATACATCGGCGGCAGTGCGGCGCTGGGTCTCCTGGTCGGTTTTCTCATCGCGCGCGACCGGAAATAGCGATCTCACATTTCGAGCGAAGGAAGCCACAACGTGAACAAGCTCTTTGGTCCGGTACTGCGAATGGCCTTCAGCACTTTGGTCGAGCCCACCTTGCGGCGGGCCAGGATCCGTGCGGTGATCTGCTACCTCGAAATGATCCAGACCGCGCGCAAGTCTGTGATAATCCTCGGCGCGCTGATATTCTGCTTCGTGATCATGGCCGGCGGCGCCGTTCTCATACCGCTGGCGCTCTGCCTGTTCATGCCGTGGCAACCACAGACGAAAGCACTGGTGGCTTGTGCATTTGGTGCTGTCTACCTCCTGGTCCCGCTGATTGTGGCGATTGTGCTGATGTCGGAGAAGCGATGGATGCGCATAACGCGGGCCGACAAATTGATGAAAGACGTTTTGATCAAGCTTTGATCCAGGGAAGGTGAACAATGAGCACAAGGAATTCTTGGAACGGAACATGCCAATCGCCCGTGGCCTTGTTGTCTGACAGCGCCACCGGGGCGGCGATCGCTCACCTGCCAGCGCCCCTCAGGTGGATCGTCATTCTCGGAGGAAGCAACGGGCTCTCAACCAAAGAAATCGCCAACCTTGCGGGAGTCGGTCTTAAGGTTGTCAAATCAATGCAAGCCCGGGGACTTGCGCTCATTCAGAAGGAACTTCTGTATGGGTGCGGTGCGACCTCGTGAATGAACGCCGGCCGTAAGGCCGCAAAGGAGACAAGTATGCTGTGGACAGTGGCAGTCATTCTTCTGGTGATGTGGGCGCTGGGTCTGGTGAGCGGCTACACGATGAGTGGATTTGTTC